>NZ_JBNDMQ010000022.1:0-151059 GCF_050436665.1 Paraburkholderia sp. EB58
TGAAAACTGAAAACTGAAAACCGATCCCGATTGACACCGGGAGTCATATCAGCTTCGCCCCTGTGCGGGGCGGCACCTACTTTCTTTGCCGCCGCAAAGAAAGTAGGCAAAGAAAGCGGGCTTGCAACCGCCAGCCCTTAGTGAGCCATCTCGGTCTTCGGCCGGAAACGGCCCAAGACGAGACCTGCCCTCGCACCACACGCGCTAGTGACAAAGCACTCATCCGTTCCGGCGTCGCGCTGCGCGCCCCGCCGTCGGGCACAACCCCTCCTCTGCAAATTCAACTGGATTCCTAATTTTCTTTGGTTTTTAGAAGCTGACGTGGCTGCTGCTCCCCATGTAAATTTCCGGGTGGGCTATTTTCGCTCATGGCGTCTGGAAGTGCTGGCCTCCCCCCGCAAGCCCGCATTCCGAAACAAATGCCACCACGTTAGCGGGCCTTGATGTCCCAGAGCGTTGCTTTCCCTGGCAGACCCATCCGCGACGCACGGAGTGCGGAGTGGGCTGGATGATTGCCTTGTCACGAACTTGGGTGGTGCGAGAGACGATCTCGTCTCGGACCACTCCGAGTTCACACAAGTGATGGACACCTAAGCGCTAGCGGTGTGAGCCCGCTTTCTTTGCCTACTTTCTTTGCGGCGGCGCGGCGGCAAAGAAAGTAGGTGCCGCCCCGCACAGGGGCGAAGCTAATAGACCGATAAGAATGCAAGGAGAGGCCAACGCCGTAGGCAAACAACCGAAGACCACCTGACTAGACCAACAAGAAATCAAGTAAAGCCCAACGCCGTGGGCAAGCCACCAACAGCCGTCGGCCAGACAAAAAAACCTCAAACCATTCCCTTAGGCCCTGGCCCGTCCCCTAGGCCGCCGGCTGCGCGCTTCCCACCAAACCCTCATCCGATCCATATAAAGATAAACAACCGGCGTGGTATAGAGCGTAAGCATTTGACTAACAATAAGCCCACCGACAATAGCAATGCCGAGAGGCGCCCTCAACTCAGCCCCATCCCCATTCCCAAACGCCAACGGCAGCGCCCCAAGCAGAGCAGCACAGGTGGTCATCATGATCGGCCGAAACCTTAACAAACAAGCCTGATGAATCGCATCATAAGACGACAACCCCTGCCGCGAAGCCTCAATAGCAAAATCAATCATCATGATCGCGTTCTTCTTGACGATGCCAATCAAAAGAATCACCGCAATCAACGCAATGATGCTGAACTCAGTCTGAAACAGCAGCAACGCCAGCAAAGCCCCCACCCCCGCCGAAGGCAGCGTCGACAAAATCGTCAACGGATGGATATAGCTCTCATACAGTATCCCCAGCACGATATACACCGCCGCCAGTGCCGCCAGAATCAATAGAGGCATATCTGACAGCGACTGCTGGAACGCCTGCGCCGTCCCCTGGAAGCTGCCGTGAATCGTCCCCGGCATGCCAATCTCCGCCATCGTGTCGTAGATCGCCTTGGTGGCATCCGACAACGACTTGCCCGGCGGCAGATTGAACGAGATCGTCGACGCCACGAACTGGCTCTGGTGATTCACCGACAACGGCGTACTGCCCGGACCGAAGCTCGCAATCGCCGACAAGGGAATCATCGTCTCCTTCGATGTCGACACCGCCGCCCCCGACGATGCGCTCGATTTGCCGCTCGCCGCAAGCGAATTGATCGCCAGGTTGCGCGCCGAATCCGACGCGATCGCCGCCGCGCTCGATGTCGTCGTGCCGGCCGTGCCGCCGCTCGAGGCGCTCGTGCTGTTGCTATTGGCCACCGGCGCCGTCACCGTGCCGGCCGTCGCATTCGTGGTCTGCGCGCCGCTCGCGCTGCCCCCCGACGTGCTGACGTATATCTGCTTCAGCATGTCCGGGCTTTGCCAGTATTTCGGCGCAACTTCCATCACCACGTGGTACTGGTTGAGCGGGTTGTAAATCGTCGACACCTGGCGCTGGCCGAACGCGTCGTACAGCGTGTTGTCGATCTGCGCCGGTTCGATGTTCAGGCGCGCCGCGCTCGCGCGGTCAATCGTCACCATCGATTCGAGGCCACCTTGCTGCTGGTCGGAATTCACGTCGGCCAGTTCGGGCCGCGCCTGCAAGGCCTCCGTGAGTTTCGGGCCCCACGTGTACAGGTCGGCTGTCGAATCGGCCAGCAGCGTGAACTGATACTGCGCGTTCGATTGCCGGCCGCCGACACGGATGTCCTGCACGGCTTGCAGGAAGGTGCGCACGCCCGCGACGTCGGAGAGCGGTCCGCGCAATTGCTGGATCACCTGATCCGCCGATACATGTCGCCCCGGCTTCGGCTTTAACTGCACGAACATGAAGCCCGAGTTGGTCTGCCGTCCACCCGTGAAACCGACCACACCGTCCACCGCTGGGTTCTCGCCGACAATCTTCATCATCTCGGCAAACTTGCCTTTCATCGCCTGGAAGGAGGTGGACTGGTCGGCCTGGATGCCGCCGACCATGCGCCCGGTGTCCTGTTGCGGAAAGAAGCCCTTCGGGATAATCACGTACAGCCAGACATTCAGTCCGATGGTGGCGATCAGCACCAGCATGATCAGTCGCGGATGCCGCAGCGACCAGCCGAGCGTGCGTTCGTAGCCGCGCTGCATCGACTGGAAGCCCCGTTCGAGCCAGCGCGCGATGCGGCCTTCTTCTTTGCGCTCGTGCGGCTCATTGAGCAAACGCGAGCACATCATCGGCGTGAGCGTCAGCGACACCAGCAGCGACACGGCAATTGCAAGCGACAGCGTCAGCGCGAATTCGCGGAACAGGCGCCCGACAATGCCACCCATCAGCAGAATAGGCAGGAACACGGCGACCAGCGAGATGCTGATCGACACCACCGTGAAGCCAACTTCGCGTGCGCCGAGGAAGGCGGCCTTCATGCGCGGCACGCCGTCTTCGATATGCCGCGAAATGTTTTCCAGCACCACAATCGCATCGTCGACCACGAAGCCGGTGGCAATCGTCAACGCCATCAGCGACAGGTTGTCGATCGAAAAACCCATCAGATACATCGCGCCGAACGTGCCGATGATCGAGATCGGCACCGCGACGCTCGGAATCAGCGTCGCGCGCCAGTTGCGCAGGAACAGGAACACCACCATCACGACCAGCGCCACGGCAATGATCAAGGTGTGCTCGGTGTCTTTCAGTGAGGCGCGGATGGTGGTGGAGCGGTCGACCGTCGGGATCACGTCCACGTCCGCCGGCAGCGACGCCTTCAGTTGCGGCAGCATCCCCTTGACGCGGTCGACCGTGTCGATGATGTTCGCGCCCGGTTGACGGTACAGGATCACCAGCACCGAGCGCTTGCCGTTATAGAGACCGAGGTTGCGCAGGTCTTCAACCGAGTCGACCACCTCTGACACATCCGACAGGTGCACGGCCGAGCCATTGCGGTAGGCGATGATCAGGTCCTTGTACTGCGAGGCCTTGCTCGCCTGATCGTTGGTGTAGAGCTGCACATGGTTCGGTCCGAATTCGATCGAGCCTTTCGGGCTGTTCGCGTTCGCCGCGGCGAGCGCCGCGCGGACGTCTTCGAGTCCGATGCCGTAGTGGAACAGCATCTGCGGTTCCAGTTCCACGCGCACCGCAGGGTTGGCCGAACCGCTGACGTCGACCTCACCGATGCCGTCCACCTGCGAGAGCGATTGCTGCAACACGGTGGCGGCGGAGTCGTACAACTGCCCGGCCGTCAGCGTATTGGATGTCAAGGCGAGAATCAGGATCGGCGCGTCGGCCGGGTTGACCTTGTGATACGTCGGGTTGCTGCGCAGACTCGCCGGCAGGTCGGCACGGGCCGCGTTGATGGCGGCCTGCACGTCGCGCGCGGCACCGTCGATATCGCGGTTCAGGCCGAACTGCAACGTGATGCGTGTCGAGCCTACCGAGCTCTGCGAGGTCATCTCGCTGACGTCGGCGATCGAGCCCAGATGCCGTTCGAGCGGGCTCGCCACGCTGGTTGCCACCGTCTCCGGGCTCGCGCCCGGCAGCGTGGCCTGCACCGAGATGGTCGGGAAGTCGACCTGCGGCAGCGGCGCGACCGGCAGCTTCGTGAAGGCGAACACGCCGGACAGCGCAATGCCGACGGCCAGCAGGGTCGTGGCGACGGGCCGGGCAATAAACGGACGCGACAGATTCATCGGTCAGTTCCCCGCGTCGGTGGCGGGCGGCGGGGCGTTGTGGCCCCCCTCATCATGATGAAACCGAGCCCTCACGCGCCGCGCCAGCGAGTCGAACGCGAGGTAGATCACCGGCGTGGTGAACAGCGTCAGCAACTGGCTCACGACGAGGCCACCCGCAATTGCAATGCCGAGCGGCCGGCGCAGTTCCGAACCGGCGCCAGTGCCGAGCATCAGCGGCAGGGCGCCGAGCAGGGCCGCCATGGTGGTCATCAGGATTGGCCGGAAGCGCAGCAGACACGCCTGATAAATCGCCTCGCGCGGCGGCTTGCCCTGTTCGCGTTCGGCTTCGAGCGCGAAGTCGATCATCATAATGGCGTTCTTCTTCACGATACCGATCAGGAGCACGATGCCGATGATGCCGATGATATCGAGGTCATGCCCGGTGATCAGCAGCGCGAGCAATGCGCCGACGCCGGCCGAGGGCAGCGTCGAGAGAATCGTGATCGGGTGGATAAAGCTCTCATACAGTACGCCGAGCACGATATACATCGTGACGATCGCGGCGAGGATCAGGAACAGTTCGTTCGCCAGCGACGCCTGGAAGGCGAGCGCGGCGCCCTGGAAGCGCGTCTGGAACGAGGCCGGCAGGCCGATGTCCTTTTCTGCCTGATTGATCGCCTTGACTGCCGCGCCGAGCGACGAACCGGGTGCCAGGTTGAACGACACCGTAGTGGCCGGGAACTGGCTCAGGTGCGTCACCAGCAACGGCGCAGGCTGCTCGACGAACTTCGCAATCGACGACAGCGGCACCTGGCCGCCCGTCGACGTGGAGGAGGGCAGGTAGATCCCATTCAACGACTCGGTGTAGTGCTGGACTTGCGGCTGCGCTTCGAGAATCACGCGGTACTGATTCGACTGCGTGAAGATGGTCGAGACGATGCGCTGGCCGAAGGCGTCATATAGCGCGTTGTCGACGGTAGCCGGCGTGATGCCGTAGCGCGACGCGCTGGCGCGGTCGATTTCCACATAGACCGACTGGCCATTCTCCTGCAGGTCGGTGGCCACGTCGGCCAGTTCCGGCGCCTGCTTGAGCCGCTCGACCAGCTTCGGCACCCAGGTCGCGAACTCGGTGATGTTCGGATCGGTCAGCATGAACTGATACTGCGTCGGGCTGACCGTCGCGTCGATCGTCAGATCCTGCACCGGTTGCATATACAGCGACGCGCCCGGAATGTGCGCCACGTCCTTTTGCAACTGGCGGATCACGTCGCTTGCGGTATTGCTGCGGTCGTCGCGCGGCTTCAGGTTGATCAGCATCCGGCCGCTGTTCAGCGTGATGTTGTTGCCGTCCACGCCGATGAACGACGTCAGGCTTTCCACATCCGGATTCTTCAGGATCTGCGCGGCCAGTTCCTGTTGGCGCTCGGCCATCGATTCGTACGAAACCGACTGCGGCGCCTGCGTGATCGCCTGGATCACGCCGGTATCCTGCACTGGGAAGAAGCCCTTCGGAATGAACACGTACAGCACGCCGGTCAGTACCAGTGTGAGCACGGCGACAAACAGCGTCGAGCGTTGGCGGTCCAGCACCCATGTCAGCGCGACGGCGTAGCGGGCGATGATGTAATCGATGAACGCGTGCGCTTTCGTTTCGAAGCGGTGCGCTTCCTTCGGCGGCGTGTGGCGCAGCAGTTTCGCGCACATCATCGGCACGAGCGTGAGCGACACGACTGCCGAAATCACGATGGTGACGGCCAGCGTGATCGCGAATTCGTGGAACAGGCGTCCTACCACGTCGCCCATGAACAGCAGCGGAATCAGCACCGCGATCAACGATACCGTCAACGAGATGATCGTAAAGCCGATCTGTTTCGAGCCCTTGAGCGCCGCTTCGAGCGCCGTCTCGCCCTCTTCGACATAGCGCGCGATGTTCTCGATCATCACGATGGCATCGTCGACCACGAAGCCGGTGGCGATGGTGAGCGCCATCAGCGAAAGATTATCGAGCGAGAAGCCGCACAGATACATGACGGCCAACGTGCCGATCAGCGAGAGCGGCACCGACAGGCTTGGGATGATGGTGGCGTAGACGTTGGCTAGGAACAGGTACATCACCAGCACCACCAGCACCACCGACATCAGCAGTTCGAACTGCACGTCGCGCACGGAGGCGCGGATCGTGGTGGTCCGGTCGGTGACGATCTGGACGTTCAGCGCGGCGGGCAGCGAGGCCTGCAGTTGCGGCAGCAGCGCCTTGATGCTGTCGACCACCTGGATCACGTTCGCGCCCGGCTGGCGCTGCACGTTCAGGATGATGGCCGGTGTCGAATCGACCCACGCGCCGAGCTTGGTGTTCTCCGCGCCCTGCACGATCGTGGCGACGTCTGTCAGCATCACTGGCCGGCCGCTTTTATAGGCGATAACCGCGCTCTTATAGGCGTTGGCATCGGTCAACTGATCGTTCGCGTTGATCGTGTAGGCGCGTGTCGGCCCGTCGAAATTGCCCTTCGGCGTATTGACGTTGAGGTTCGAAATGGTGGTGCGCAGGTCGTCCAGATTCAGACCATACGCTGCCAGCGCGCGCGGATTGGCCTGAATCCGCACGGCAGGGCGCTGACCACCCGACAGGCTCACCAGACCCACACCGGCCACCTGCGAAATCTTCTGCGCGAGACGCGTATCGGCCAGATCCTGCACCTGCGTCAACGGCATGGTCTGCGAGGTGAGGGCGAGCGTGATGATCGGCGCGTCGGCCGGGTTGACCTTGGCGTAGATCGGCGGCGCCGGCAGGTCCGACGGCAGCAGGTTGCCCGCGGCGTTGATGGCGGCCTGGACTTCCTGCTCGGCAATGTCGAGAGGCAGGTCGAGGCTGAACTGCAGCGTGATGATCGACGAGCCCGCCGAGCTTTGCGACGACATCTGGTTCAACGACGGCATTTGCCCGAACTGACGCTCGAGCGGCGCGGTGACGGACGAGGTCATCACGTCCGGGCTCGCGCCCGGATAGAAGGTCTGGACCTGGATGGTCGGGTAGTCGACTTCCGGCAACGCCGAGAGCGGCAGGAAGCGTAGCGCGACGAGCCCGACCAGCATGATCGCCGCCATTAGAAGGGCGGTGCCGACCGGGCGCAGAATAAAGGCGCGGGATGGATTCATGCGGGTTCAGTCAGCCTTTATTCCGAAGCTTGCGCCGCGTGTTTGTGATGATGTCCATGCGCGCCCGACGCGCCCCACGCACCCGATGTGCCGTGCGCGCCGGAAGCACCGCGTACCCCCGATGCGCCGCGCGGACGGTCAGCCGGAATGGTGATCTTCGCGCCTTCCTTCAGGCGGTCGGAGCCGTCGATCACGACCCGCTCGCCCGGCTGCAGTCCCGAGGCGATGCTGGTGCGTTCGCCGTCCACGGGGCCGATCTTGACCGGCCGCACGGTGACCGTGCGGTCGTCCTTGACGACATATACGAACTGGCCCATCGAGCCGTTCAGCACAGCGGACGTCGGTACGATCACGGCGTCGTGAATCGTGTCCACGAGCAGCCGCGCATTGACGAACTGATTGGGGAACAGCAGGTTGTCTTCGTTATTGAACATGGCGCGCAGCTTGAGCGTGCCGGTGGTGGTATCGATCTGGTTGTCCAGCGTCTCGAGCGTGCCGCCTGCGAGCGAGGTGGTGTTGCTGCGGTCGTAGGCCGTCACCGACAGCTTCGCGCCCGTTTGCACCTGCTTCATGATCTGCGGCAGGCTGTCTTCGGAGACGGTGAAGATCACGCTGATCGGCTGCAATTGCGTGATCACGACAATCCCGTTGGTCAGGCTGGGCGTGACGTAGTTGCCAGGATCGACCTGGCGCAGGCCCACGCGGCCCGACACGGGCGCCGTGATGCGCGCGTAGATCAGATCGAGTTTGTAGGTGTCGATGTTGGCCTGATCCGACTTCACGGTGCCAATGTATTGCTGGACCAGCGACGCCTGCGTGTCGACCTGCTGGCTCGCGATCGAATCCTGCGCGAGCAGCGTCTGATAGCGCTTCAGGTCGAGACGTGCGGTTTGCAGCAGCGCCTGGTCGCGCGCCAGCGCGCCCTCGGCGTTTTCAAGCGAGATCTGATACGGGCGCGGGTCGATCTGCGCGAGCAGGTCGCCCTTCTTCACCATCTGGCCCTCCTGGAACGCCACCGTCTGCAGCGTGCCGCTCAACTGCGTCTGCACGGTGACGGTGGCGAGCGGCGTGACCGTACCGAGCGCGGTCAGCACGACCGGCATATCACCTTGCGTTGCGGTGGCGACGTGCACCGGCTGAGGCTGGTTGCCGAACGCGGAGGGACCGCCGCGGCCGTGCCGGCCGCCGCCCTCGCTCTGTGCGCTCGAGCCGCCTGACGGGCCGCCCCACGGATGCCAGCGCCACACCACGATGCCCGCCACGACGAGCGCGGCGACGAGCAGTCCGATGGTACGTCCCCGATGCCGTTTGCCACCGCTCCTCATCTGGCTGGTCCCGGCAGCGGACGGCCGGTGCGCCGGGGCTTGTGTGCGTGAAGTTTCCGAATGCTGTTGTTGTTCGTCCATCGGTTCGATCAGGTGGCTGGCTTGAAGTTACGCAGACGTGCGGGATGCAACGCAGATGTTCAGGGCGTGGCGACGCGAGACACGGGAAAAAGTCTTAATGCAAAGCGGTTGCGTGACAGTCATGCGGACTGTGACGCTCGCCGTATCCGATCTACCTGGCATTGTCTTGCGATGCAGGTCGGATATAGCAAGCTAGACGAAAGCATGATCCTACGTCCCTGGCTTCGTTACCGTCCAGTGGCGTATTTTTCGGTTGGTTACGCGCGTTACACCACCGCGTGGACCGTTGCATGCGGCGCATCGCCGCAACGATCCATCTGTTCGCGTTGAATGCGTGATCGAGCCGGTCAGGTGTCCAGCCGCCGGCCCGGCGTGCCGCCGATTTCGAGGGCGATCCTGGAGATGCATTCGAGCAGCAGGGGCGCCGCGCGCGTCATCAGCCAGTCGCGCGGACACTGGTGCGCCGAGCCACCGCAATTGACCGCGTAGCGCTCGCCGGAGGGTCCGATAAAACCAGCCGCGATCGCATTCAGCCCGTCGTGCCATTCGCCGGTTGCGATCGCGAAACCATGGGCGGCGGTTTCCCGCAGCGCCTGCTCGAGGCGGTCGCCGACAAGCCCCCACTCGTCGCCTTCGGCAGCCTGTAACCCAAGCAGAAGTTTCTGGCGCTCAGGTTCTGCCAATACAGCCAGATAGGCACGGCCCACGGCGGTGCGGCTCAGATTCATCCGCGAACCCACATCGAGCCGCGACACGAGGACGGCGGAGCGCGGCTTGATCGCGTCGATGACTACCATGTCAAGCCGATCGCGCACGGCCAGATGCACAGACAGCGACGTGTGTTCGGCAAGTTCGATCAGGAAAGGCCGTGAGCGGGCGCGAATATCGAAGTTGCGCAGAAAGCCGTTACTCAACTCCAGAACCGACGAGGTGAGCACGAAACGTTCGCTATCCGGCAGGCGAAACAGGAATCCGGCGCTGACGAGCGTGGCGGTGATCCGCGAAACGGTCGGCTTGGGAATGCCGGTGAGCTCAGTTAGTTCGCGATTGCTGAGTGGCGAGTCCGCTGCCGCGATACAGCGCAGCACGGTCAGACCGCGCGCGAGTGCCGTGACTTCGTCTCCCGAGCCATCTTTTTCCTTAACGGGGTCGGTACCGCGAGGGAGCATGGTTTCGTGCGTCATCTCATTATTGTGAAACTTCGTTTCAATTTCCATATTTGTACTGTTGCGCCGAACCGAAGACGGCAGGGCCGAACTTGCACCATAATGACGCACGCCGACCCTATTTCATAAGACAATTCATTGTAATAGAAGGACATGGCCAGGAAACCCGGCCTCATTAGATTTTGCTTGACTTAGTCAGCATAACCGTAAAAAATGGAATCACATTTCGAAAGGAAGGCTTGCGTATGAATGGCGCGCGTAGCCTTAGCCTCGCCCGACATGCTGCACAGCCCGGGCCAGCAAGGCGCCACCGGCAATTAACGCACGGCGCCATCAGGCGACACTTTCGAATCCCCTCTCTCAGGTTCTAGCACGGCCCTCGGAATGGCTAGAACTTTTTAAGGCGTCACGGTCACGTGGCGCCTTTTTTTTCGTCCACGAACTAGATAATGGCGTAGGGGAATAGGGGAGGCGCGGCGGGGTTTCTACTGCAGTATCTCTTTATTTAATGCGTAATGAATCGAATCGAATCGCGTTGCACGATCTCGAGCAAAAAAAAACCGCTCCGACAAGACAAGTGTGAGAAGGGGAATCGGAGCGGCCCTGACAAAACGAAAGGTTTTTACACCTGCGTGCTAGAACTTATACGTCGCTCCCACCTGCACGAAGCGTCCGATGTACGAGTACAGCGACTGGTCATAACCGGTCTGATCGAGTTCGCTGTCGGCAAAGAGCGGATCGAACGGAGGCGTGCGGTTGAAGATGTTGTCGATGCCGCCGTAGATCGTCCAGTGCTTGAAGCCTGTGTACGTCATCATGAGGTTGAACTCGCTATACGACCCGACTTTGTCCGACGGCGTGGAATTCAGAGCTTGATCAGCGGAAGCCAGTGCCTGCGCGTACGGGCCGACGAATTGCCAGCTCAGCGCGGCATTGAACTGGTGATAAGCCCAGTTCAGCGTGGTATTGCCTTTCCAGCGCGGGAAGCTGCCGCCGAACGGCTGTGAGAGCGTGAAATTATTGCCCGCGGCGTTGATCTTGCCGTTCGGCGTATCGAGGTTGTAGTCATTGACGTAAGCCCAGTCCGCAGACAACGTGAATGTGCCGAGCTTCGTTGGCAACGACTGGCGGAAGGTGGCTTCGAAACCGTTCGTATCCAGCGAACCGAGGTTCTCGTACGGGAAATCCTCGAAGAGGATCTGGCCGTTAGCCGGGTTCGTGACCACCTGGCTTGGATTCAGCGCCTCGCCGATGACGTTGTCGATATGGATTTTGTACCAGTCGAGGCCGACATCGGTTGTACGGGTTGGCGACAACTGGAAACCGATATCGTAGTTCTTGGTCCGTTCGGGCTGCAGGTTCGGATTGCCCTGCGTGATCGTCGTGACCGTGCCGTTCGGCAGATCCTGAATCCCCAACGTTTGCGAAGTGCTGTCCTCCACGAAGGTCGGCGCACGGAAGCCGCGCGTGTACGACGTGAACATCGTCAGCGCCTGCACCGGCTGATAGCGCAGCGCGAAGCGCGGCGAGAACGCGCCGCCGAAATCGCTGTAGTGATCGTAGCGTCCCGACTGGCTGAACGTGAGGTTGCGAATGATCGGCACGTCGACCTGATAGTAGACGGCGGCCACATTGCGCTGGCCGTTGACGGCCTCCAGATTCGGGTTGACCACCTGGCCGGTCAGGAACTCGCTGCCCTGGTTGAGGAACTCGCTCTCATGCAGGAACTGTGCGCCAAAGCCGAGGCCCACATCACCCGTGGGCAGATGGAACAGGTTCGGCGTCGAGAGTGTTGCATCGACGGTATCGAGCTTCGAGATGCCCTCGTTGGTCGCGTTCTGGTACAGCCCGTTCAATCCGTTCGGCGTCGAGGCAGGGTTGGCGAAGTTGAAGACCCCGTTCTGGAAGATGTTGTTCAGTGCGTTGACGTTCAACTGGTTCGAGTACGTGTTGTCGACCGTGCTTTGCGAATGACTGACCGACGTCGCCCAGTCCCAGTCGCCGTAGGGCAGCGTGAACGATCCTTTGACGCCGGTGGACGCGCGCCAGTAGTTGGCGTCGGTCCTTTCGGCCACGGTGTTGGGGAATGCATAGGTTAGCGGTGTCGCGGCGCCCGTCGTGTTGAACTGGTTGCTCACCGGGACGACGTTATTGAACGGAGTGAATATCCCTCCCGGGCCTAATACCAGCGTCGGCGTTTGCGGGCTGCCCACGATGTTGCCATCGAGGCCAAGGTTGTACGTGGTCTCGTTGTGGCTTTCCCACAGGTCGGCGAAAGCGGTGGTCGTATCGTCGATCTTGAAGTCCGCATGGACCTTCGCGCTCAGGCGTTGTGTTTGCGGCTCGATCGAAGTGCTATTTGCGGTGTTGAACGCGCACACCGTGCCGGGGCCTCCCGAGAAGGCGCCGAGAAAATTGCTTGCCGCGGGGTGCACCGAGCCGCCGAACGGACAATTGCTCAATGCCTGCGGACCATTAGGCGTATTCCAGAACGACGGTGCGAGCAGCGACAGACCGCCCGGCATGCCGGTGAAATCCTGCGCTGAGGTTGAATCGCGATCGGCGAGCGTGGAGCCGGCGTCCTGATAGACGCTGGCCGCCGCCGTGATGTTGAAGCGGTCGGAGTTCAGATCGCCGAAACCGCCGAGCACGCTGAACTTGGTTGTGCCGTTACCCGCACCGTTGCTGACCGAACTGCCGTAACTGCCGTCGAGCTGCAGGCCCTGATAATCGTGCTTCGTGATGATATTGACCACGCCCGCAACAGCGTCGGAGCCGTATTGCGACACAGCACCGGTCTTCACAATCTCGACCCGGTCGATGACGTTGAGCGGCAGCGTGTTCAGGTCGAAGAAGTTGTCCACGCTATTCGAGAAGAACGCGAACGGCGCGACGCGCTGTCCGTCGATCAGCACCAGCGTATATTTCTCGCTCAGACCTCGCAGCGCGAGACCCGCAGCGCCCGGCGCAAAGTTGCCGGTTTGTCCTTCGCTCCAGCTATTCGCCGAATTGGCGGTGGTAGAGCGCAGGTAGTCGGCGACGCTGTTCGCGCCGCTGTCCTGGATGTCCTTCTGGCTGACGGTCTGCACCTGGTTGTAGCCGACCTTGTCCGAGCTGCGGATTAGCGAGCCAGTCACCTGGAACGTCTGCAGTTGCTTGACCGTGGTCGCTGTGGCGGTTTTGCCAGTTGTGGCCGCTTTGCCCGTTGTGCCTGCTGTGCCACTTTGGGCCGCGCCTGTAGCCGGGGCGGGAGACTCCGCGCCACCCGTGGCTTCGGCAGGGGGCGTCGTCCCCGTTGTAGCCGGCTGGCTTTGTGCGAGCGCCGGTACGGCGAGCGCGGCTGACAATGCAAGTTCGGCCCAGATTATTCTCTTGATCGCAACCGCCAAAACTCTTTGCTTCATCTTTCCCCCATACTTATTAGTAAGGCCACACCTGTTGTGCGTAGAGCAGTCTTATGAACCGCTCCAGCTCGATTTACGACAACCCGCGTTAAGACCAGGCAATCCACCTTTCCCGATTGCGTTGCGCGGCGGTTCTTATCCCGTTGGGCACTATCTGTATTGCGCCTCGTTCCATTCACGACGTCGAACTCATCCGTGCTCCTCATGACCTCATAATTCTTAGGTATCCTTAACAAAATAATTACGTTTACTTTTCGATTTGCATGTCGTTGCTTATTGCGCCACGTCGTCGCCTTTACTTGCTGACAAGATCTTGCAAGACGCTTGCCATCCGAGTCTTAAGAAACGATGACCGCACAATGCCGTATTCAAAAAAATTTGACAGGATTAAATTTTTTTAGACGAATGGAATAACCCGACACCATGATTCGTTACTCAATCATGTCGAATTGCGGGTGCAACAAGTCGTTAGCACAACGGGTAAAGCGCGAAGGAAATTATTACTATTTCCGCGGCTTGGAGCGGGACGGGAAGGTTGCGCGACTTGCGGTGAAGTTGGAGCCGGTCGACTCTCAAAAGGGTGCGGGCGCGGTTAAGTGCCCAGCCGCCAGGAAGCCCAGATCCTAACGAAACGTAAGAAATAGCTTCCTATGGATTAGCGCGACACGAGCGATACGGTTGCAATTCCAAGCACCGTCATGATCAGCGAAGTCGATACGTGGATGGCAATTTCACCTGCGGCCCAGCCGAGACGGCCTTCCTGCAAGCGCTGCACGACTTCGGCAGAGAAGGTGGAAAACGTGGACAGGCCACCCATCAGACCGGTAATGACGAACAGTCGCCATTCAGGCGCGAGCTCCGGCAAGCGGGCAAAAAACGCCACGGCGACCCCGATCACGTAACCAGCGATTATGTTGGCGGCAAGGGTGCCAAGCGGCAGGGCGGGGAACACCCCGTTCAGACGGATACCGAGAAACCAGCGGAACAGTGAACCCAATGCACCGCCAATACCCACTGCAAGAATAGATAAATACATGGAAGGACGCCTGGCCAGGTCGCAAGGTCGACAAACCGGGGTGAGCGCAGATACGTTGTGTCCGCAATCATCCGGGCATGCAGGCATCATCAGCCCTACACGGGCGGTTAAAGGAGAATGCCATCTCCAACGGGCGATTTTATCATCGACGCAGCATGCGGGGACAGGTGGGGTGGCGCCGAGGGTGCGGGGCCGGCCAATGCGGCACGCATGGGGCGTGTCGACGCACCGGGCGCGGAGTGAGCGATACCATGCCGCCGGGCAGCTCGCCACGCTGACAGCCTTTGTCATCGAGGGCAAACGCCGACATAATGTACTGTCCCCTGCGCGGCCTGCCGGGCTCCTGAACTCCTTCGCGTACGCATGAGACTGACAACCAAAGGGCTGTTGCTGATCGCGATTCCTGCCGTGTTTGAGCTCGCTCTCCTTTCGGGGCTGGTCAAGGCACAGGTGGATGCCGCGCAGGCTGAGCGCTGGGCGACCCACAGCGAGGATGTGCTGCGCCAGACCACGGCGATTCTGGAGCCGGTGCTGCTCGACTCGGTGCGTCTGCGCGGCGCAGTGCTCAGCAACGACGCCGACGTCACGACGCCCGTGGCGCTGTGGATGGACATCGACCGGCGCATCGACCAGTTGGCCGATCTGGTGGCCGACAACCCTGTGCAGGTGGAACGCGCGGTGCAGATCCGCCAATCCGTGCAGGCGTACCGGCAATGGTCGGACCGCGTGCAGGACCTGTTGCATTCCGGGCGCCGGCGCGACGTCATCGAACGGTTCAGCGAGCTGGCGAGTACCGACGTGCTCGACCGTTTCCGTGCCCAGATCGCGGCATTCCAGAACGAGGAGCGACTCCTCGACACGCAACGTTCCACCGAGGCCGAGGCTGCGCGCGAGCGGCAGCAGATTCTGGTGGTGGCCGCCGTGCTGGGTTCGCTACTGTTTGTCGCGCTGGCCGTGTGGCTTTTTACGCGCGGCGTGCGTGGGCGGCTGGCGCTGCTCTCCGACAACGCCGTACGGCTCGCCAGCAATGAACCGCTCGCGCCGATCGACCGCGGCTCCGATGAAATCGCCCGGCTCGATCAGACGCTGCACGAGACGAGCCGCCGCCTGCTCGAGGCGGAGCGCATCCAGGCTCGTTTCCAGTCCGATCTCGCGCGCCGCGCGAATGAATTGGCGGCCATCAACGAGACGCTGCGTCAGCAGACCCAGGAAAACGAGATGTTCATCTACAGCGTGTCGCACGATCTGCGCGCGCCGCTCGTCAACCTGCAGGGATTCTCGAAGGAACTGATTCATGCTTGCGACGACCTGCGCGCAGCGGTCCGGCAGTCGTCGCTCACGGCGGCACGGCGGCAACATATCGAGCAACTGGTCGACGAGGATATCGGCGAGGCGTTGCATTATCTGCAAACCGCGGTGCTGCGCGCGTCGCACATCATCGACGCGCTGTTGCGGCTCTCGCGCGTCGGCCGCGTCGAGTACCGCCGCCAGCAGGTGCATGTGCGCGACATCGTCCAGCGTGTGATCGATGCGATGCAGGTGTCGATCCGGGCGCGCCGGGCACGCGTGGTCGTCCACGATCTGCCGTCGGTGTGGGGCGATCCGACTGCGCTCGAGCAGGTGTTCGCGAATCTGGTGGGCAATGCGATCAACTATCTCGATGCGTCGCGCGACGGGCGTGTCGAAATCGGTACGACGCCGGCGCCGCCCGGCGTTCAATCGTTACGCATCTTCTATGTGAAAGACAACGGGCTCGGCGTTCCGGCTATCGCCATTCCGCGTCTCTTCAGCGCGTTTCAGCGCTTACACGGCAACGTCGCAACGGGCGAGGGGATCGGGTTGGCGCTGGTGCGCCGCGTGGTGGAGCGGCATGGTGGCCGCGTCTGGGCGGAGTCGACCGAAGGGGTCGGCACGACGTTCTATTTCTCGCTGCCGGAAGCGGAGCTTCGTGCGTCGCACGAAGAGCCCGAGATGCTGGCGCTGGGTGCGCCAGGCCTTAGTACGCGGTGAAGAGCCGGCGCGGCTTCAGCAGTTTGCTGGCGCGAATCGACCAGTAGCAGCCGAATGCGACCAGGATGGCCGCACCCACAATAACCGTGTGCGGCGCGGGCCGCATACCAAGCAGGCCGTCCAGCGCGAACAGGCCGCGTACCAGAATCAGCAATGCAGCCCACAGTGAGAAGGCAGCCTGCACGAGCAGGCGGGTGCCGGTGAAGCGGCGCGCGCGGTTTTCAAGTGACCAGCGGGCCGGTGCGCGGCTGCAAAAGAAAGCGATCGCCATGAGTGTGATCGCGAGAATGACGATCCAGTCTGTCAGTTCCATCGAAAGGTGCTCCAAAGTCAACCGTCGACTATAGGAAAGCCGTTCTCTAAGAACTATCGGACTAGTCTCAAATGCAGTAGGGCATGAGATGGGACAGGAAAATGCGCGCAAACGCGCCTGCGTTGACGCGTTTTCTGGTGCGTGGATGCTGGAAGAAAGACGATGCGTCGGGCGCCTGCGCGGCGACCCGACGTGTGAGGCAAGCTCAGAGCTCGATACGCGTGCCGAGCACCACGAGGAATTGCCGCAGCCATTCAGGATGCGCCGGCCAGGCGGGCGCGGTGACGAAGTTGGCATCGGTAATGGCCGCGTCCACCGGAATGTCGGCATACTCGCCGCCCGCGAGCTTCACTTCCGGCGCGCAGGCAGGATACGCGGAAATTCGCTTGCCGCGGATCACGTCGGCAGCGGCCAGCAGTTGGGCCGCATGGCAGATTGCGGCGATCGGCTTACGCTGTTCCGCGAACTGGCGCACGATATCGATCACCTTCTGGTTCAGGCGCAGATATTCGGGCGCGCGGCCGCCGGCAATCGCCAGCGCGTCGTATTGGCCGGGGTCGACGTCGTCGAAGGTCGCGTTCAGGGTGAACTGGTGGCCGGGCTTTTCCGTGTAGGTCTGGTCACCTTCGAAATCGTGAATGGCCGTCTTGATGCGCTCGCCGGCTGACTTGCCGGGGCACACCGCGTCGACCACATGGCCGACGGCCTGCAGTGCCTGAAAGGGCACCATTGTTTCGTAATCCTCGGCGAAATCGCCGGTCAGGAACAGAATCTTCTTTGCTGCCATCGTATGCCTCCTGTTGAACTGCGGAACACGTCGAACGTTCAGCGAGTCTACTCCAACGCGTTTGACAGTAGAGCGACGAACGACTCGTCAAGCGCCGGCGTCTGTATCTGCGCGCGTTTGCGCTGCATGCGGTGTCGCCTGCCGAGGTGTCTGCGTGCCTGAAGTGCAGGCTGGGCAGCGCCAGGGCGTATCATGGCCTTGTTTACGTATGCGGAAGCCGCTTGCCGCGGCTCAGATTCCATAATGACTTCATTCAACCACCGTCCTCTCGTCCGCCGCCTTGTCTTCGCCGGGATCCTGCTTGGCGCGCTGGCCGCGTGCCAGAAAAATGACGCCTCGGCAGGCCAGCTTGCCGGCAAGATGGATGATGCCGCGCAACAAGCGGGGCAGTCGCTCAACCAGGCTGCGAGCTACGTCGGCCAGCAGGTCGACACAGCGAAGCAGAACATCGAATCGGCGTCTTCTACGCCGACCATCACCGTCGATCCGTCTGCGCTCGCATCGGGCGCGCAAGCCAATCTGCAGAGCGCTGCCAGCGCGACCAGCGCGGAGCTCGACAAGGCGGCGTCGCTGACCGGCGCCGGCCTGCAAACAGCGGGGCGCAAGCTGCAGCAATGGTCGGATACGACGGCGGCTTCGTCCGCATCCGCTGCGTCGAGCCAGAGCGATAGCGACAGCAGCGACGCACAAAAGCAGATGGACAAATGACGCCGAGGGTTCGTGCGGCAGCTGTGCAACTGGGGTGCGTCAAACCGCGTGCAATGACGCAGGTTTGACAGCGCGATTAAATGTAATTACTATGGTTACACATTGTTGTCGCCGGGCAGGTGCGTTTTGAATACGAGTAGCCGGTTTGCCTTTGCGGTTCATGTTCTGGCGTTGTTGTCGCTGCAAGAAGGCGTGCCGCTTTCGTCGGACATGATCGCAGGCAGCGTGAATACCAATCCCGCACTGATCCGCCGTCTCCTGACGATGCTGGCGGACGCAGGCCTTACCACGTCGCAACTCGGCGCGGGCGGTGGCGCGCTGCTAGCGCGGCCGGCTGAGCAGATCACGCTACTGGAGGTGTACCGCGCCGTCGACGATGCGCAGCTATTCGCGCTGCATCGCGAGGAGCCGAATCCGGCGTGCATGGTGGGGCGCAATATTCAGGTTGTGCTGCGCGGCATCATTAGTGAGGCGCAGCAGGCCATGGAGGCGTCGCTCGCAGGCCGCACGCTTGCAGATGCCACCGGTGAGCTGGTCAAGGCCGAACGCCAGCGCGAACGCAAGCGTCGCCAGGCAGGATAGGGTGGCGATGATCATGCAGCCGGTGTACGCTGCTTCAATCGGAGAGCCGCTGGGGATGAAGAAACAGAAGCCGTGAGAGCAGGTATAAACAGAACAGGTAAGCAGACAAGCAGGTATCAAGAGGTACAAACAGTTGCAAAGAGGTACGAAGAGGACGAGCGGGGGCTGAGCCCCTCTTTTTTCGACGTTATATGTAATCAACATAGTTACATATAAGCTAATCACAGGAGCATTCGGAAATGAGCAAGGTATTGAAGATCGCGCTATTTGGTGCAACGGGCATGATAGGTTCGCGGATTGCAGTGGAGGCGGCGCGTCGCGGCCATCAGGTAACGGCGCTGGCGCGCAATCCCGAGCGCGTGCCGACGGACGTCGCCAATCTGAAGGCAGCGCAGGCCGATCTGCTCGACGCCACCAGCGTCGCCGCAGCCGTGCGCGGACATGACGTGGTGGCGAGCGCCTACGCGCCGCCGCGCGAAGACGCAGGTATTGTCGTGACGGCGACCCGCACGCTGGTGGAAGGTGTGCGTGCGGCGGGCCTGAAGCGCCTGGTGGTGGTGGGTGGTGCGGGCTCGCTGGAAGTGGCACCGGGCACGCAACTGGTCGACTCAGAAGGCTTTCCGGACGCTTATAAGGCGGTGGCGCTGGCACACCGCGACGCTTTCACGTTTTACCGCACGCTGAGCGATCTCGACTGGACCGTCTTTGCACCCGCTGCAGTGATCGCCCCGGGCGAGCGCACGGGCGTGTTTCGTACGGGCGCCGATACGCTGCTGGCCGACGTCAGCGGCAACAGCCACATTTCCGTGGAAGACTATGCTGTCGCGTTTGTCGACGAACTGGAGCAGGGCCGTTTCATCCGTGAGATCGCGACGGCCGCGTACTGATCGGGGCGGATCGACGTGGATTGGCCCGCTGCAGGGCGCAGCGGGTCGTCACATCCCACCAGGACGCGCAAGTGTCCTAACATTCCGTTACGCATGTACACGCGCCGAGGCGGCAAGTGCGGCTACACTTGGCGTCTCCCGTTTTTGCTACGGATTGCCATGAAGTCACGCCAAAAGCGGTGTGAGTCTGGGGCTGCGCCGTCTACCGGCGGGCCACCGGCGTTTCGTACTGCCTTACATTTTCCCCGTCATCTGGATTCTGACCCCCGTCATAGCCATGCTGTGCGCGCGCGGCCGTGGGGGCTTGCCTGGCCGCTGTGCGTATGGCTGATCGTGCTGGCGTGCTTCGCATCGGTACCGAGGCTCGCCCATGCGGCCGGCCCGGTGGTGGCCGGCCCGGCGACACCGGTGATCCCGGCGTTGCAGAGTCTGATCAACAGCGCGACGGTAACGCCCGCGTCCGATGCCGCATCGGCCGCCGAAGCGGCATCCGCGCCGTCGCCGGCGAGCCAGGCGGAACTCGCCCACTCGCTCGACAGCGTGATCTCGACGCTCGATAACGATCGCCAGCGTACGGCGCTCGTCGCCCAGCTCAAGAAACTGCGCGACGTGAGCCGCACTGTCGCGCCGGCGCCGCCTGCGCAGCCGAGCCCCGGTTTGCTGGGCGCAATCGCGTCGGGGATCGCTTCGTTCGAGTCCGGCATGCATCAGGGCCGCACGCCGCTGCGTTATTGGGCCGGGCGCTTCAATGCAGCCGGCAACGAGCTCTTCACGATTGTCACGAGTCAGGGGCCTGAGAGTCTCGGCAAGATCCTGCTCGACATGGCAGCGATGCTGGCCGGCTGGGGCCTATGCGCGTGGGCCTTGATCTACGTGCAACGCCGGCTGCACGCACGTTACCGCGTGGTGTTCGAACTCAAACCGAATCCGTCCAGCGGTGAACTGCTGATCTTCACGCTGCGGCGGGCCGGCCCGTGGATCATCGCGTTTCTGGCTGCGCTGGTGTTCGCGCGGGCCATGCCCGACTCGCTCGGCCGCACGCTCGGGATGGTGGTGGCCTATGCGATCGTCGCCGGTGCGGTGTTTTCCGCGATCTGTCTCATCATGTTTTCGCTGTTCGGCTCGGGCCACCGGCGCGTGGCGGTGCGCGTGCTGCTCGAGCATGCGCGCCGACTGCTGTTTGCGATTGGCGTGTGCGCCGCGCTGGGCGATGCCGCGGTGAACTACGATGTCGAGCATCAACTCGGTCCAAATCTGGCCGAGCTAATATCGACGGTAGCGAACATGGTGGCCGCCGTCCTGACTGCCTATTTCGCGCTGGCGTTTCGCCGGCCCATCGCGCACCTGATCCGCAATCGGGCCTACGAGCCGCGGCACCAGCATAAGGCCGCAACCGATGCCTTCGAGGTGCTCGCCTCGCTCTGGCATGTGCCGGTGCTTCTGCTGGCAAGCGCTTCGGTGATTGCCACGATCGGCGGTTCGGGTTCGAACGAGAACGTGCTGCAGATCTCAGTGGTGACCGCGCTCTTCCTGGTGCTGGCATTCTTCCTGTCGGCCATCGTGCTGCGCGTGACGCGGCCGCGCGATATCCGCAGGCACCGCCGCTCGCCTTATCTGAGGAGACTGCTGCAATTCGTGGGAACGCTGGTGACGCTGTTCATCTGGCTCGGCTTTTTCGAGCTGGCGGCGCGACTGTGGGGCGTGTCGCTCGCGAGCGTGATCGAGGAAAACGTCGCGGCGCGTGGCATCGCGCATGCGATCATGGCGATTCTCACCACCTGGTTCATCGCCTGGCTGCTGTGGATTCTGGTCGATACGGCGATCAAAGAGGCGCTCACCCCTAGTGGTGCACGCAGCAAATCGCGCAACGCAAGCACGCGCGCCCGCACCATGTTGCCGCTCGTGCGCAATGCGCTGTTCGTGACGCTTGTGACGATTGCGGGCATCGTGACCGCGGCGAACCTCGGCATCAATGTGACGCCGCTGCTCGCCGGTGCGGGGGTGATCGGTCTTGCAATCGGCTTCGGTGCACAGTCGCTCGTCACCGACCTGATCACGGGCCTGTTCATCATCATCGAGGACACCATCTCGGTGGGCGACTGGATCGACGTCGACGGTGGCCATGCGGGCACGGTCGAGCATCTGTCGATCCGTACCGTGCGGCTGCGTGACGGGCAGGGCGCGATCCACGCCATTCCGTTTTCGCAGATCAAGATCGTGAAGAACCTGTCGCGCGATTTTGCTTACGCAGTATTCGAAGTGCGCATGGGCTTTTCCGCGGACGTCGATCAGGTGACCCAACTGATTCGCGAGGTGGGTGCCGATCTGATGGCCGATTTCCGCTACCGGCGTGAAATGCTGGGCCCGATCGAGGTGTGGGGACTCGACCGCTTCGATCCGAACTGGATGGTCGTGAAAGGGCAGATCAAGACGCGGCCGCTGCAGCAGTGGAGCGTGGCGCGAGCCTTTAACCTGCGATTGAAGCGCAAGATGGACGAAGCCGGTATTGAGATTCCGGTGCCGCAAATGCGGATATTCACGTCGTCAAAGGATAACGAGGGGCAACCGCTGCCGGATGATGAAGTGCCGGTGCATGCGCATGCCCCTGAGCAAGGTCACGTGCCGCATGGCGGGGCGGGAGGCGCACGTCCGGCCGGTTTGTCCGTGGCCCGCGACGTTTCTCACGAGCCGCGTCCGGCGCCGCCATCAACTGGACCCGCGCCGGTTGCGCCGCAGATTCCCACTGCCGGCGAAGCAGGCAAAAGCTAGGCGCGCGTCTGCCGTCTCAGGCGACGGCCGCTTCCGCGACAGATTGTGCGTGATCGGCGACCTTAAGCAGATCGTTCACGTGGGTGGCGATCTGTGTACCTTCGACACCGTAGATATGGAGCGAGACGGCCGGCGCGTCGCTCGCGTTGCCAAGCTGATGGATGCCGCTGCGGCCGGCGCGCACGAACGACACGGCGCCGCTTGCGCGCGGATGGGACCGCGTCTCGATCGCAAGTTGCTGCGCCTCGTTCCAGTCATACACCGTTTCCGACAAGGTGCCGTCCAGCACCGCATAGCCGCACCATGTCCGATGAGCATGCACGGGGCTCGCCTGGCCCGGCATCCAGACCAGCGCGGCGATGGCATAGCGGCCGTGTGGATCGGCGGCGAGCAGATGGCGCCGGTACGACTCGGTCGACCCCTCACGTTGCGCCGGCGCGAGCAGCGCCGGATCAGCGGCCGCTTCGGCAAGCGCCGTCCTGACGCCGAGTGCGAAGGCCGCGCGTTGCGACGGGGCGATGGCACCGGCGGATTGCTCGAAGGCGGCATCCAGCGCGTCGCACAGGCGCGCGAGCGACTGGCTGGTGCGCTTCGGTGTGGCGGCTGTGGCTGGCGCTGACGTACCCGAGGCCCGTGGGGCCTCATTCGGCATCGAAAAATGCGGGTGCGGGGTCGTGGAGCGGTCGACGGCAGACAGGGAAATATCGTGGCTCATGATGGCGGCGCAGGCGCTTGGATTCGGTTATTGGACAGGAATATTTATACCGGTTTGCGCGGAGAAAGAGTTTTCATATAATTCCCCTCAGTCACGTAAAAGTAGAATAATTTTCTATCTGGGGGTGCTCATGGGAATGGATATCATCGATCGGAAGCTGCTGGAGCTGCTTCAGGAAGACGCGACCATGCCGATCGCAGAGTTGGCGCAGCGTGTGAACCTCTCACAGACGCCGTGCTGGAAGCGGCTGCAGCGGCTCAAGGAAACGGGTGTGATCCGCGCCCAGGTGGCGCTGTGCGACCCGCGCAAGCTCGGCGTGGGCACGACCGTGTTCGTCGCGGTGCGGACCAATCAGCACACGGAAACGTGGGCGGCCACGTTCACGCGTGCCGTGCAGGACATTCCCGAGGTGGTGGAGGTTTATCGGATGAGCGGCGAGACCGATTATCTGCTGCGCGTAGTCGTCTCGGATATCGACGACTACGATCGGGTCTACAAACTATTGATCGCTGCTGTGCCGCTTTATGACGTGAGCTCGAGCTTTGCGATGGAGCAGATTAAATATTCGACGGCGTTGCCGGTGCGGGCGTCGGCGGTGGCGGAAGGGCGGTGAGTTGCCGACGAAATTGCGGAGCGGTGCCGCCCTAAAGCGCGCACACTAGCGTCAATGATTAATTCGGAGGTTTGGATGAGTACTTTCGACAAACTTGACGCGGTGCTGGATGCGTATGACCAACATCTGGCGGCTATTGCCAGAGCGGCACAAACCAGGGAGTCAGAAGATAACCAGTTTCTCGCGGATTTTTCAAAATTTTGCAGCGGAACAGCTCAGCCGGTGCTTGAGCGTATCGGAAAACATCTGAAAGATCGTGGTCACGATTTTCAGGTCAAGACCGATGACAAGCCGGGGATCATCTTGAATATTTACCTGTCCGGCGCGAGCCGCTTCGATTCGCGTGGCGCAGGCATCTCGAATCCGCAGTTCTCGATTCGCTGCAATGTCGCGGGACGCAAAGTGGAATTTTCCGGGGTCGTGGTGACAGGTAATCTGGTCGGGAATAACAGTCGCGGCACGTATGGACTCGGTGATGCGACGGCCGACCTGGTGCATGAGAAAGCAACCGAATGTATTGCGGAGTCTTTTAAGCGCTAATGACCCGTTGCTCTGCCGTGTGCATCACCAGCGGGACGTGGGGCCGCGTGCTCGCCGTCTGAAGTTCGGACACCGGATACGCCTGAACAGGGCCGGCTGCTCGCACCTGGTCCCCGGGTTGCCACGCCAGGCGGGGACCAAGCACGGTCCGCGGATCAATGGCACTATTGTCGCCACCCTGCTAGATTTCTACTCAGCCGAATCGTTGATCGGGAGAGATCGATGGCCGACAGACCGACTTCCAGCACGTCCACATTCCGTTCGCTGGTCCTGATTGCAGTCGTCGTGGTCGCGCTGGTCGCGGCCTTTGCCTTTACGGCCGGCTGGCTCTCGCCGGGCCGTCTGACGCCGGCAAAGATCGTCAACGCTCTGGCGCCGCCGGGCGGCCCGGCTCTCGGCTTCCGGCGCAATCACGCCAAGGGCATCTGCTTTACCGGCAGCTTCGAATCGAATGGCGCGGCTGCGGCCCTGTCCAAGGCGCCGATGTTCGCGGCGGGCTCCTATCCCGTCACGGGACGTTTCAATCTCGCTACAGCGGACCCCAAAGCGCCGGACGCCACGGTTCGGGTCCGAGGTCTCGGCCTGCGCATCGTCGCGCCGGATGGGAGCGAATGGCGCTCGGCGATGATCGACGCTCCCATCTTCGCGGTCTCCACGCCGCAGGCCTTCTACGCTCTGCTTAAGGCCGCGGCCGACAAGAGCGATCCGGACGCCATGAAGAATTTTATTGCCGCGCATCCAGAATTCGGGGCGTTTGCGGCGTGGGCCGGCAGTGCGCCGTGGACGGCCTCGTTCGCGCAGGAGCAGTACAACAGCCTCAACAGCTTCATCTTCACCAATGCCGAGGGACAGGATCAGGCCGTGCGCTGGTCCTTCGTGCCCGCCGCGCAGCCCGAGGCCGTCACCCCCGACCAGTTGAAGGCGCGTGGCGACGACTTCCTCGACGCGGATATCACGCAGCGCGTGCAAAGCGGGCCGCAAAAATGGACGCTGGTCGTCACGGTTGCCAATCCCGGTGACCCGACCGCCGACCCCACCAAAGCGTGGCCGGCGGATCGACGCAAAGTGGAGGCGGGCACGCTGGTGGTCAACGCCATCGAACCCGAGGTTGACGGGCCGTGTCGCGATCTCAACTTCGATCCCACTGTCTTGCCGCCCGGCATGCAAGTCTCGGACGATCCGTTTCCCGCCGCGCGCTCAGCCGCCTATTCCGTCTCGTTCAACCGACGGACCGCTGAGGATAAGGACTATCCGCACCATCCGGCGGGAGGAGCTACGCAATGACCCCGACCCACGATCGCTTTACACCGCTGCAGCGCGCGCTTCACTGGCTGATGGCGATTTGCATTCTGGCGATGCTGTTCATCGGTGTCGGGATGGTGTCCACCGTGCGCCCGGATTATCTTTCGCTGGTGTCCATCCACAAGCCGCTGGGTATCGTGATACTCGTGCTGGCGCTGATTCGCCTCGTGGTCAGGCTGACGCGCGGCGCGCCGCCGCTGCCGGCGTCGATGCCGGAGCCGATGAAACTCGCCGCTCACCTGTCGCATCTGGCGTTCTATCTACTGATGATTGGGCTTCCGCTGATCGGATGGGGCATGCTGTCGGCTGCGGACTATCCGGTTGTGGTGTTCGGGATAAATTTGCCGCACATCCTGCCGCATAGCAACGGTTTGCACACGCTGCTGTGGAACGCGCATAGGGCGCTCGCGCTGTGTTTCTTTGCGCTGATCGTGGTCCATCTGGCGGCGGCACTTTTGCACGCGCTAGTCAGGCGTGACGGTGTCTTCCAGGCGATGGCGCCCTGGCGGTGAAGGGGTAAGACGGACGCGTCTCACGCGGTCAAACGAATCGCACCGAGCAGCCGCCGATGTCGTCAATGGAAACATTGAGGCTGTCGCCGGCTGCGACGGGAACCATTGCCGCCAGCGATCCAGACAGCACCACTTCACCTGCCTTCAATGGCTCGTTCAGTTCGCCTAACGTAAGAATCGGACCACTCCAGCAATTGCTGGCTTGTCGTGCCTACGCCACCGCAGGCAATCACTACGATACGCTGTGCGTCCGGGAAATACTCGGGAACCCGCGCGAGCGCCGCCACCGATGCACCGCATGCCGGCTCGGTCAGAAGGCGATGCTCTTCGAGCAGGGTCACGCTGCCTTGAATCGCTTCAGCGTCGGTCACGAGGCAGTTCCGGATCGGATGTTCCTTAGCGAGCGTCACGATGCGTGCGGCTACCTTGTTGGCGCCAAGCGATGTGGCCACGGACTGGATTTTTGCCAGAGCGACCGGCTCGCCAGCCTTGAGCGCCTCATTGTAGGAGGCGGCGCCGTCGGTCTCGACTGCCAACACCGGGATATCGCTCCAGCCGACCCGTCGCAGTCCTTCAACGACGCCTGCAAGCAGGCCGCCACCGCCGACTGAGCAAACTAGCAGGTCAGGGCGCGCGGTTTGGCGGGCGATCTCGTCAACCATCGTCGCGTGGCCTTCCCACAACAGGGGATCGTCGAACGCGGGGAGGTACGCGTCGCCATCCCTCAGAATCGAAAGCGCATAGCCGTTGGATTCAGCGAACGACGCCCCGTGAACCACGACCTCCGCTTCTTCGCCATGAATGAGGGCACGGGCTCGCTCAGATGTCGTCTGCGGCACGACGACCGTCACCGGAGTGCCGAGCTCCCGGCCCGCGTAGGCCACCGCGTACCCCGCGTTACCGCCTGATGCGGTGACGAAGCGCCGCGCACCGCGACGCTTATGTTCTTCGCAGGCGAAGCCAACGCCTCGCAGCTTGAATGAACCACTCGGTTGCAGCCCTTCGAGCTTCAGAAGAACGGTTCTGCCCGTCTTGAGTGAGAGCGCGCGGGATTTGATTAACGGTGTTTCGATATGCAGTGTCATAAGAAGAGTTCATCTGTAACGTTGTTAGCCAAGCTGGATAACGGTAGGCGAATTGTGTCATTTCGTATTCCTCAATGCATATTTCTCGTCGTAGTCCAGCTTCATCAAAGTCCAGTTGACGTGGGTCGCCGTGCGTTGGAAATGGACGACTCGTCCAGCGTGACAATCGGGGAAAGACAACTCACTTCCGACATGACGCCACGTTAAAGGACGTACGCCCGTCCCGCTTGTAAAAAATTGAGGTTTTGCGCGGGTGGGATTCAAGCGTCGGCGGGCGCCCGGCGCGGATGCGATGCCGCGCATGTACTAGCTGCTGCCTGCGATCTGGAATGTCAATACTTCGACGGGGATACACCAAAGGCTTGCCGGAACGCCCGATTGAAGTGGCTCTGATCGTAGAAGCCGACTTCCTGAGCCACCTGTGTCAGAGAGCGGCCGGTGTGACTGAGCAAGGAGCAGGCTCGCTCCAGCCTCAGCCGTACGATCCAGGCGTGTGGAGTCATGCCGACCGTTTGCTTGAAAAGCTTGAGGAAATGGAAGCGTTCAAGGTTGCAAAGGGCGGCAAGCTCCTCGAGGGTGATTTTTTCGGCCAGATGGACATCGCAATACTCTTTGACTCGTTGCCACTGTACGGGTGTAAGTGTGCCTTTGACAAACTGCGGCTTGACCATGCGCGCCTGTGCAAACAGGCGGCCAAGTAATGTCAGCCATCCGGACTGTATTTCCATGGACTCGGATCCCGGCGGAGTGGTCCGCAGTGCATCGTGCAACCGGGACAGATGACCGGAAAGCGACGAGTCCTGGAGTACCGCCCCACCGAGTGCGGGGAAACGATCCTGCCCCGAGATTTCCTCCTCGAGTCCGTTCAGTAGTTGAGGTGAGAGGCGAAACGTTTTGAGTGTGTAAGACTCATTCCCGGCGCTATTGCCGTCATGCACCTCACCGGGCGGCATCAACTGGATGCTGCCCGGCGTGAGTAGCAGCGTTTCGCCATGGAATCCCTGTCGCTGAACACCCTCGGTCACCAGCGCGATATGGTAGTCCAGATGGTAGTGACGTTCGAAACGGAACTCAGAAAAGCGCGCCTCGCTCAGCACGAGACCGGGGATCTCCTTGCTGCGTTTGTACTCGACGCGATCCTTCATCAGGGCCTCCTGCAGGGCTTTGCCTGCGCCTTGGAGCGAACTGCCGCCCCGAGGCGCAACTCGACGCGTTCGCGGGCCACTAGTGTGATCCATCGCATCGAAATGCGCTTGTAAAAAATTGAGCATAGAAACACCAGCCGCCCCTTGGCTCCGCTTCTATCTAGTCCCACCAGACGAAGACACGGCATCAATTGGGCATAACAGGCATTACCGCGCCGAATCGGTACGGGGTACATGAGGTATCTTTGCTTCGTCGTACAGCCGGTAGACAAGCTCAAGCATCTCGTGAATGTCCCGCGACTCGTCGAGCGCGCGCATGCTCATGATGATCGGTGATACCAGAGTGGGGTCGTCCAGCTCCTTGTAGCTCACATCGTCTCGCTTCATGCCGTACACACTGCTCGGAACGACAGAAATTCCTTCCCCCGCTGCTACGAGACCGAGTGCAATCTGCAGTTCGCGTACCTCATATATCCGGCGTGGCTTGAGAGCGCGGTCCTGGAAAGCCGCAAGCACCTGGTCCGCATAACTGGGTCTCGGCGCCTTCGGGAAAATTATCAGCGTCTCGTTAACCAGGTCGGCAAGAGCGAGGACCGGCTTGACGAGGGAAAGTGGATGGCCCTCTGGGAGTGCAACGATCATCTTCTCCTCGCGAAGAATCACCCGGCGGATGCTCGCGTCCTCGAGTCGTATACGGCCAAACCCGATATCAATCCGACCATCTTTCAACGCCCTGATCTGGTCCATTGTCGACATCTCGTGGAGGCTGAGTTCGACTGTGGTGTTCTCATCGCGGAAGCGCCGGATGATTTTGGGCAGCATGCCGTACAACGTCGAACCCACAAAACCGACAGAGAGGCTGCGCTCGATGTTGCCCACGCGCCTCGTCATGGATTCGAGTTCGGCCGTCTGAGCCAGCAACTGCACGGCATGGGAATAGAAGAACTTGCCCGTCTCCGTCAGCTTCAACGGGCGCGAGTTGCGCTCGAATAGCTGTACGCCGAGCGTCTCTTCCAGTTGTTGTATCTGGCGACTCAGAGGCGGCTGGGCCATATGCAGTCGCTGCGCCGCGCGCGTGAAATTGCGTTCCTCGGCTACCGCTACGAAATAGCGAAGATGCCGCAGTTCCATTTCGATACCTCCAGGATATAGCCCAATACCAAATCAGTGTTGGACGGGGCTTTCCAGCGTCCATTATTCTGCTTTCACACACTGTTTCAGCACTCGATTATACCTTTCAGGCATATCCGGGCTGGCGTTAGATCGAGGGTTAACCCCCACGGAAAACAGAGAGACTAGGAGCAGACATGAGCATCAAGGTGTTCGACAAAGCCCAGCAGCTGGATGAATTGCTGCATACCGCTGTTCAGGACGACAAAGAGAGCGGTGTATTCCGTTGCCGCCGCGACATCTTCACCAACGCCGATCTGTTCGAGCTCGAGATGAAACACATCTTCGAGAGCAATTGGGTGTACCTGGCGCACGAAAGCCAGATTCCCAACAACAACGACTACTACACCACGTGGATTGGCCGCCAGCCCGTGGTTGTCACCCGCGACAAGAGCGGTGAATTGCACGCGGTCATCAACGCCTGCGCGCACAAGGGTGCGATGCTGTGCAGACGAAAGCACGGTAATAAAGGCAGCTTCACCTGTCCGTTCCACGGCTGGAGTTTTTCCAATACCGGCAAGCTGCTGAAAGTGAAGGATGCGAAGACCACTGAATATCCGGTGCAATTCAATACCAGCGGGTCGCATGATCTGAAAAAAGTCGCGCGTTTTCAGAGCTATCGCGGCTTCCTGTTCGGCAGCCTCAACGCAGACGTGCTGCCTCTCGAGGATTACCTCGGCGAGACCCGCGTCATCATCGACCAGATCGTCGACCAGGCCCCAGACGGACTGGAAGTGTTGCGCGGCAGCTCCTCATACATCTACGACGGCAACTGGAAGATGCAGATGGAGAACGGCTGCGACGGCTACCACGTCAGCACCGTGCACTGGAACTACGCCGCGACGATGGATCGGCGCAAGGTCGATGGCACCAAGGCGTTGGATGCGAATGGCTGGAGCAAGTCGGTAGCCGGCGTTTACGGGTTCGAACACGGTCACATCCTGCTGTGGACCAACACGATGAACCCGGAAGTGCGACCGGTCTATCAGTACCGCGAAGAACTAGAAGCACGCGTCGGCGAAGCAAAGGCGAAATTCATCGTCAACCAGACTCGAAACCTGTGCCTGTATCCGAACGTGTTCCTGATGGATCAGTTCAGTACCCAGATTCGCGTGGTACGGCCGCTCGCCGTAGACAAGACCGAAGTCACCATCTTCTGCTTTGCTCCAAAGGGCGAGAGCGCAGCCGAACGCGCCACGCGTATTCGCCAGTACGAGGATTTCTTCAACGTTACGGGAATGGGCACCGCAGATGACCTTGAAGAGTTCCGCGCGTGCCAGGCTGGCTATGCGGGTACCACGGCGTTGTGGAACGACCTGTCGCGCGGGGCGCCGTTGTGGGTCGATGGGCCGGACGAGAATGCGAAGAGCATGGGTCTCAAGCCGCTGATTTCGGGCGAGCGTAGCGAAGACGAGGGCCTCTTTGTGTGTCAGCACGAATACTGGGTGCAAGTCATGCGCGACGCGCTGAAGAAGGAACAAGAGGAGGCGCTGGCATGAGCTTTGACTACCCGAAAATCTGCGCCACGCTGTACCGCGAAGCGCGTCTGCTCGACGACCGTCAATGGGACGAATGGTTGGCCTGCTATGCGGAGGACGTCACCTACTGGATGCCGGCGTGGGATGACGACGACCAACTGACCGATGACCACGAGAGCCAGATCTCGCTAATGTATTACCCGGACCGTGGTGGCCTGGAAGACCGTGTGTTCCGCATCAAGACCGAGCGCAGTGGTGCTTCGATGCCTGAACCGCGTACTAGCCACAACGTGACGAATGTGGAAGTGCTGGCCGAACGCGGCAATGAAGTCGACGTGCGCTACAACTTCAACACGCTCAATCACCGCTACAAAACCACCGACTATTTCTTCGGCACGATGTTCGTCACCTTGCGAAAGGTCAATGATGACCTGCTGATTTCCAGCAAGAGAATCGTGCTGAAAAACGACTATATCCGCCAGGTGCTCGACGTTTATCACGTTTGATTGGCGTGTCAGGAAGAGATTGGAAGTGAAGGAGACAACATGTCCGGCTACAACATTGCACTGAATTTTGAGGACGGCGTGACCCGTTTCGTCGAATGCAAGGCAGGCGAAAAGGTGCTCGATGCTGCCTTTCGCGCCAGGATTAACCTGCCTATGGATTGCTCCGATGGCGTGTGCGGCACCTGCAAGTGTCGCGCCGAAAGTGGCAGCTACGATCTGGGCGACGACTATATCGAAGACGCTCTGAGCGACGACGAGAAGAAGAGCGGTCTCGTCCTTACCTGCCAGATGGTGCCGCAAGGTGACTGTGTGATTGCCGTGCCGGCATCTTCCAGTGCGTGCAAGACCGAGCAGAGCAGGTTTGCGGCGACGGTATCGAAGGTCGAACAGCACAACGATGCAGCCGTCGTGCTCGAACTCGACGTGGATGCAACGGCACCGGTATTCCTGCCGGGTCAGTACGTCAACATTGACGTTCCCGGCAGCGCGCAGCATCGTTCGTATTCCTTTTCGTCGGCGCCGCGTAATTCAAGAATCAGTTTTCTGATCAAGAAGATTCCTGGTGGGGTGATGAGCACGTGGCTCGAGTCTGCACAGCCTGGCAACAAGGTGGAACTGACCGGGCCACTGGGTAGTTTCTATCTGCGTGCCGTGGAGCGGCCGTTGCTGTTCCTCGCTGGCGGTACGGGTCTCGCGCCGTTTCTGTCGATGCTGGAGGTGCTGGCGCTTGCTCATCCGCAGCAGAAGGTCCACCTGATTTATGGCGTGACCCGGGACCTGGACCTCGTGCAGGTCGAGGCAATCGATGTGTACACGGCGAAGTTGCCGAGTTTCAGCTACGACACAGTCGTAGCCGATGCGGATTCGACGCATCCCCGCAAGGGTTGGGTGACGCAGCACATCGCGGCCGAGGCGTTGAACGATGGCGATGTAGACGTGTACCTGTGCGGGCCGCCACCGATGGTCGATGCAGTGCGTAAGTACTTCGACGACAACGGCGTGAAACCCAACAGCTTCCACTACGAGAAGTTCACCCCTAACGCAGCACCGAGGACCACATGAGCACGCAACGATTTGCTGGCAAGGTCATGGTCGTCACCGGGGCAGCGCAGGGCATTGGTCGCGCGGTAGCGCTTCGTGCGGCCGTCGAAGGCGCCAAGGTGCTGTTCGTGGACCGCGCCGATTTCGTCTCCGAAGTTGCTACCGAAGCGAAAGGCACGGAAGCAGTTGGCTTTGTTGCCGACCTCGAAACGTATGAAGGCGCGGCGTCGGCGATGGCTTTTGCAGTGCGACAGTTTGGCGGCATCGATATTCTGGTCAACGGTGTCGGTGGCGCGATTCGCATGCGTCCGTTCGCCGAGTTCGAACCTGCACAGATCGACGCGGAAATTCGCCGGTCGCTCATGCCCACGCTGTACGCGTGCCATTCGGTGCTACCGCACCTGCTTAAGCGCGGCAGCGGAACCATTGTCAATATTTCATCGAATGCCACGCGCGGTATCCGCCGGGTACCGTATTCCGCAGCCAAGGGCGGTGTCAACGCGATGACGCAGTCACTGGCGATGGAATACGCAGAGCACAATATCCGCGTGGTCGCCACCGCACCCGGCGGGACCGACGCACCTCCCAGACGCGTCCCTCGTAATACGGCCGGCGACAGCGAGCAGGAAAAAGTCTGGATGGGCGATGCGGTGAAGCAGGTCACCGAATCAACCTTTTTCAAGCGCTACGGCAGCATCGACGAACAGGTCGCTCCCATTCTGTTCCTCGCATCGGACGAGGCCAGCTATATCACCGGCACGGTGCTGCCAGTTGCCGGTGGCGACACAGGCTGAAGGTGTGCATGCGGTTATCTGTCGGGCAGGCGGGTGTTAACTGGCGAGGAACGCGCTATACCGCTCCATATCGACATTCCCACCACTAACGATCACGCCGACCCGCTTACCCTTCAACTGATCCTTCATCTCACGCGCAGCAGCAAAGCCAAGACAACCTGTAGGCTCGACAACTATTTTCATCCGCTCTGCGAAGAACCGCATGCAGGCCACCAATTGCTCATCAGTGGCGGTGAGAATATCGGTAACGTCCCGTTTAATAATCGGAAACGTATATTGCCCCAAATGCTGAGTCTGGGCGCCATCCGCAATCGTCTTCGGTGTCTCGATGTGCACGATTGAGCCGGATCGGAACGATTGCTGTCCGTCGTTGCCGGCTTCCGGCTCCGCGCCATAGATCTTGCAGTCCGGTGCAAGTTCGCGCGCCGCGAGCGCCGATCCGGACAGCAATCCACCACCGCCGAGACAAACGAACAATGCGTCCAGTGCCCCGACTTCTTCGATCAGTTCCTTGGCGGCGGTGCCCTGGCCTGCGATGACATCCGGATGGTCGTATGGCGGAATCAGCGTCATGCCGTGTTTATCGGCTAGGTTACGGCCGATCTCTTCGCGATCTTCCGTATAACGGTCGTAGGTGACCACGTTTCCACCATAGCCTTTGGTTGCTGCGACTTTCGCGGCCGGCGCATCCAGCGGCATGATAATAGTCGCCGGAATGCCAAGCAGTTTCGCCGATAGCGCGATCGCCTGAGCGTGATTGCCCGAGGAAAACGCAACCACGCCGGCAGCGCGCTGGCGCGCGTCGAATTTCGACAACGCGTTCATCGCACCACGAAACTTGAATGCACCCATTCGCTGGAAGTTTTCGCACTTGAAGAAAACTTCCGCGCCCATCGCTTCGTTGGCTGTGCGCGAAGTCAGAACGGGAGTGCGGTTCGCCTTGCCCGCGATTCGCTCTGCGGCGGCGGCAACGTCCACGTAGGTCGGAAGATTCAGCATGATTTGTCCATCTATAGTTCGGTGCGTCGGAAGACGCGTTGATCCGGGCCTATCACCAAGGCCATGAAAGGGCGGTGCCAAGATTTGCCTGGCAGGCGCGATCAAACAGCATGCGGGCCACCGTCAGATCCTGCAGAGCGAGACCTGTCATGTCGAAAACGGTGATGTCATCGCGCCCGCGCTTGAATTGCACATGGTCTGTCAGCAGATCGCCGAGTTCCATGCACGGTGTATCCGGTGCCCACTGCATCTCGCCGATCTGACTCGCTTGCGTGCGATCGTCGACGAAAAGGCGAACGCGTTGCAGCAGACCGTCGGGAAGCTCACGTTTTCCTTTGGTATCGGCACCCACGCAATTCAGGTGCGTGCCTGGTTGCACCGCCTCCAGATCGAATAACGCTGCGGCCCCTGGCGTGGCGGTGATCACCACGTCGCTTTCCGCAACTGAAGCGTTGCGATCACGCGCCAGCGCGGTGTCACAACGGGCGGAGAAGAGCGCCTCAAAAGCCGGATCCGGCTGACTGGTCGCGGTCACATAGCGTACTTTCTCCAGCGTTGGCATGAGCCGGAGAGCGAAACTCAACTGCACTCTGGCTTGCACGCCCGTACCGAACACACAAACGTTCGAACTATCAGGACGCGCAAGCTGCTGCAGCCCCAAACCGCCTGCAGCGCCTGTGCGCATGGTTGTGACTGCATTGCCGTCGACGATGCAGACGGGGCGGCCGGTCGCGGGGTCGATCAAAACGATGGTGGCCTGGTGAGGCTCGCCGCCGAGTCCTCGATTTCCAGGCCAGAACCCGGCGGCCTTAAAGCCAAGCAGGTTTTGAGTCGGCACGTCGCCCGACTTGATGCCGAATATGCCACCCGTGGCGAGCGACTCCCGAACCACCGGGAAAACACGTCCTTCCCGGTGGCTGTGTAGAACGAATGCTTCGCGTACCGCCTCGAGCACATCGTCAGGAAGCAGGAGAGACTCGACGACGTCTTTGTCGAGCAGTACTAAACGCGCATCATTTGGCATCGTTGTACACCGTGGCTCGTGATACGCCCAAATGAAGCGCGACGATTTCCATCGCACGCCGCACTTCCATGCTGCCTGACTCCCGCAGCTCGCTCATCAGCGCGCGCCGCTCGGCCGCCTTCAACGCTCGCGGCGTGGTCGCCAGCCGAGCGGCGAACTGGTCGATCCGCTGCCTGATGCCATCCGCTCCCGGTGGGTCGAGAGACTCTTTCACGCCAGCGGTTTCATCGGTACTGACGAACTGGCCGATCATGTTTTGCAAGCCGCCGAAAAGCGTGAGATCGACGTTGATGCAGAGGGCTGCCACATAGCGTCCTTCCGAGTCCTTGATGCCGATGGACGTGCTTTTTACCTGCCGTCCGTCAGCGAACTGATTTGCGTAGTTTGCGATGACTTGCGGATACGTCTCGTCCGCCATTCGTGCGAGACCCAGTTCGGTGGCGGGGTCGCCTTCTTCCCGGCCGGACAGGTTGTTGTGGATCGCGACGATCGCCTGGTCAGCCTGCAGCAAGTCGTGAACGACTACCTCGCAGAATGGCGCAAAGGTTTCTCCCAACCCTTTTGCCACCTGCTTCAGTTGTTCGACCAGGAGTTGCTGCTCTTTGGATGGATTGCGCATCTGGACAGAATATATATTGTTGGACGGTTTGTCAAATAGCCCGCCTCGCGCCAGGGGCGTTACGTGAATGGCTTGACCAGCTCCTCAGATGAGCCTGCAGATCTCTGCGCTGCCGTCCTTCGTTGGTTTGTGCGGGAAAGGGGGACGCGCCGCGGTCCGCATTCCGTTACGGCCCGTGCGACATCAACTCCAAGGTCGCTACAATTGACGAACCTACGCAGTTAGACAGTTCGTCTTGTACCGAATGGGAGCACTTGATGTTCAAACCTGTAAGGCTTTTGGTTGCGGCAGTCGCGGTTGCGTTGTCTGGTTTTGCTACGGCGGCGCAGCAGCCGGCGCCGAATTACCTGCCTGCGTCGGCCGCCGCGACGTTCGAGAACGCACCGTCGATCGTCGAGGGTGCTTCGGGCAAAAGCGTCAAATCGACAATCTACGTTTTTATGGACCCGAACTGCATCTTCTGTCATTACGCGTGGAAAGCATTGCAACCGTACGAGGCTGCAGGGCTGCAGGTGCATTGGATTCCAATGGGCTTCCTGAAACCGGATTCGCCGGGCAAGGCCGCCGCGTTGCTAGAGGCGCAGGATGGCCCGGCATTGATGCGTGAACTCGAAACGAAATTCTCCGAGAAGGACGAATCGGGTGGCATTAAGCCGTTGGCAAGTGTGCCGTCTGCGACGCAAACGAAGCTGAACGGCAATATCAAGGTGTTTCAGGATCTCGGTTTCGATGGCACGCCGACGATCATTTACATGACGAGCGGCGGCCGGTGGGCCGATGTCAGCGGCTTGCCGCCTTTGAGTTCATTGCCTGGCATGCTGAATCTGCCGGCACAGCCGATTACGGATCCGTCCTTGCAGCGGTTCCGCTAAATGCCCTCTACGGCGTAGCCGATAGTTTGCCCAGGTTCCCGGCTGCCGTTTGGGCAAGCCGCGGACCTAGACCGGCTCCAACTGCCCGGATTCCCGGCTGGCCATCATCGTGATCCATTGCTCAAATGCCTGGACGGCGTCATCGCCGGCGCGATCGGCGTTGATCACCAGCGTATAGTCTGCGGCGCGCCAGCTTGGTGCTGCAATCGGGCACACCAGGCGGCCTGCGGCGAGCTCGCGCCCGATCATCGGCAACGATGCGAGCGTCACACCCAGGCCCTCCACGGCGGCGGCAAGCTGGAGATACGCGTGATCGAACTCAAGGTGACGCGCAGGCCGCAAATGGGGTGCGCGGGCCTCGCGCAGCCAGTGCGACCAGGCTGTGCGCGTACTGGTGGAATGCAACAGGGTGTGATGGCGCAGATCGGCCACGTCCTGTATCGGGTGTGTCCGCAGCAGCGCGGGGCTACAAGCGGGCAGGCGCACGTCGGCCATCAGCGCGCGCGACACGAGGGCGGTGCCTTGTTCGTGCCCCGAGCGCACTCCAATGTCGAAGGCGTCGCCGATGTAGCGCAATTTGCGCGATGTGGTCGATATCCGCACGTCGATGTCGGGGTAACGCGCGTGAAAGTCGGCCAGACGCGGCAGCAGCCAGCACAACGCGAAACTGGCCAGCACGTTCACGCGCACGATGCCTGATACGCGGCGCGTGACTTCATCGTGACGCAACCGTGCCGCCGCGGAGGTGAGGCGCTCGAAGGCGCTGTTCACATCGTTGAGCAAGGCTGCGCCTTCATCAGTGAGCGCGACGCTGCGCGCTCGGCGCTCGAACAGCGGCACGCCAAACCAGTCTTCCAGCAGCCTGATCTGTTTGCCGACGGCCCAATGGGTGACGTGCAAATCGGCCGCGGCGGCGGCAAAACTGCCATGCCTTGCGACCGCTTCAAAATTGCGCAGCGCGTTCAGTGGCGGCAGCTTCTCCCGGTCCTTTTCGGTGCTTCTGTCTTCATCCATGGCGTGACTTTTTTTCTCGGATGACCCGATATTACGTCAATTGAAGCGCGCTGTATCCGGTCATAGAATTGCCATCAAAGGATGTTCGAAAGCGCCACGGCGCCACGCCATTCCGGCCCGCGCCTCGTCCATAGCAAGAGGAGATTTATGCGCCTCACTCCATTTTCCTTGCCGCCCGCGCAGCAAGCCGATCAGGCTAGCCAGCCGGCTTCGCCGTCACGTTCCCGCGTGCTGTGGCTCTCCTGCGTCGCGCATGCGCTGCACGATGGCTACACGGACATGATCTACGTGATGCTGCCGGTGTGGCAGACGGACTTCGGTCTGGGCTATGGCGCTCTCGCCATCCTGCGCGGCATCTATGCGGGCACGATGGCCACGCTGCAAATGCCCGCCGGGCGCCTCGCAAATCGATTGGGCAGCCGCGCCACGCTGGCGCTGGGTACATTGCTGGCCGCGTTGGGTTATGCGGTGGCGGGGATATCAGGCAGTCTGCTGGGCCTGTGTGTGGCATTGGCAATCTCGGGCAGCGGTTCGAGCACGCAACATCCGCTTGCCTCGGGCGCGGTGACGCGTGTCTACGGTCGCAATTCCAGGGGGCCATTGAGCATCTACAATTTTTCCGGCGACCTGGGCAAATCCGCGCTCCCGGCTGCCATTTCGATTCTGGTGACGTTGATGCCGTGGCGTCACACCTTGTGGATGGTGTCCGCCTTGGGTTGCGTGGTGGCCGCAGCGATTGCACTATTTCTCCCGTCTGTGCCGCGCAACGTACCCATGACAGAAGAGCCGTCCGGCCAGCGTCGCGGCACTGCGGGTAAGGGATTTTCGGTGTTGTTCATGATAGGTGTGCTCGATACCGGCGTACGCGTAGGGCTACTGACTTTCCTGCCGTTCCTGCTCAAGGCAAAAGGCGTTTCGCCATCGATGCTTGGAACGGCGCTGGCACTGGTCTTTATGGGTGGCGCCGCCGGCAAGTTCGCCTGCGGATGGCTGGGCGCACGCATGGGGGTTATAGGTACGGTGCTGGTCACCGAGGGTGGCACGGCAGCCGGCATCATCGCTGTGATGTTTTGCCCGCTGGCGTTCACCATGGTGCTGCTGCCGCTGCTCGGCGTGATGCTCAACGGCACATCGTCCGTGCTGTATGGGACTGTGCCGGAACTGGCGCCCATCGACGGTACCGAGCGGGCATTCGCGCTGTTTTATACCGGCACGATCGCATCGGGCGCGATCGCGCCGGTCATCTATGGCTTTCTCGGCGACCGGATCGGGATACACGGCGCGACGTTCGCCGCGGCTCTGACCGCCTTGGCCATTTTTCCGTTGGCAATGGCACTGCGCTCGCGGCTGACGACAGACGCGTGAAACGTTGCAACAGGCCTGCGCAGTGCTTGAAACCACCTCCACGCGTGGCTGCATCGCGCCAGGCAGCGCGGTTTGTTAATCGGGCGGAGTCCGGCCCATCGACTGCATCGGCCGCCAACGCCTGACTATCATCATACGATCTAAATTTTCGGCGTAAAATGCCGCTGCCGCCGCGCTGTGCCGGCGCAAAGCCCTCACGTCAGCAATGCACGTCGATCTTATTACCCTTTATTTCCTTGCAATCGGAACCCTTCTCGCCAGCGCCGGGATGACGCTATGGGAGCGTCGAGCCCATCCGAAGCGCAGCAAGGAATTGAGGATACTGGCAGCCGGATACGCCACGCTTGCAATCGGCTGTGCGGCCGCGCCGTTCCGTCACGACCTGCCCGGTGCGACAGGTTCTGCCTTAAGCAATCTCATCATCGTCACCGGCTATCTGGTAGTTCTGCACGGTGTCGCATCGCTGAGCGGCCGGCAATACCGTGCAGCCTCGATCGGCATCCTCCTCGTCCTGGCGCTGACGTGGGCGGTTGGGGGTGGACGGTGGCAGGAAGCCTTGTGGGCCTATGTGAGTGCGATTCCAATCGCGGTGGTTTGCGGCATGACGTCTCGCGAGCTATTGCGAAGCGACAGGCTGAAATCGTTGCGATCGCGGCACATCGTTGTGATGGTGTCGGGCGCCCATGCGCTGCTTTACGCCGCCAGAGCATTCATCTTGCCTTGGCTGGCGGCATTGTTTGGGCAAGACGTGCTGTCGGTCGCCGGAAAAATCACGATTTACGAGGGCGTCCTGTATTCGGTCGTTTTGCCAATGACCTTGCTGATGCTCATCCGCGAGGAGGCGCATCGGCAGCTTTTACAGGAATCGCAAACGGATTATCTGACCGGTCTTGGCAACCGCAGATGGTTCTTCGAAGAAGGCACACGCGTCATCCACGACGGCGGAGTTTCTCAGCCAGTTTCACTTCTTGCCTTAGACCTCGATCACTTCAAGGCGATCAACGATCGATACGGTCACGAGACGGGGGACAAGGTCCTGAAGGCATTTGCGGAAATTGCGCGGAGTGTGGTGGGACCCGAGGCGATGCTCGCCCGCATTGGCGGAGAAGAGTTTGCTGCCCTGTTGCCTGGCCATGACAGCGTCCGTGCCAAAGAGGTGGGCGAGCTCGTTGTTAGACGTTTCGCCGAGACGATCTCCCACAGGGTGAACGGCGTCGAGATACGGGCCACGGTCAGCATTGGCCTCGCGCAGTCTAAAAGCGAAACGCCCACGCTTGCCGACCTGTTGGCAGCCGCCGACCAGGCTTTATACAGCGCGAAGTCGCTTGGCGGTAATCGGCTCGAATTGGCGCGGACCGGTGCACACCAGCGGGCAGCCAATGATGCAGTTGCCAATCGCCGCGGAAGCGCTGTTTGAGTCGACTACGAAAATCCCGCGTTCCCGAACGCGGCGCGTAACGCTGCCGCGATCAGGTTTTCGAGGAGCGCTCTGCCACGGCAGGGCGATTGCTGATCTCAGTCGGCTCGCGCCAGTTCGGCTCGAGCCCCATGAACTTGTCGAAGAACGCAATTGCAAGCCCGGGCTCCTCGATCATGTTTTCACGAAACGATTGCCATACGGCCGGTTGTGAGAGTGCGTCGGAAGGTTGAATTTCAACGGCGCACTGTTCGTGCACCGTCGCTTTAAGCGTGCCGATGCAAAAGTAGGTCAGCACGTAACCAGTGGGCCACCAGTCGGCGATATTGCCGGGTGACGGACGCAACTGTGTCGACGCGTCTTTCTTCACGTGAATGGCTTTCTCACGCAGTAGGTCACGCAACAGCACGCCGAAAACAAACTGAAAGTAATCGGGTGCATTCTGGTGCCGGTAATCCGCGTTGCGCTCGACGACTTCGATCCAGGCGAAAAACGCGGTAGTGAATTGACGGTCGTCGATTTCGATCTGCAGCGCGTGGCGTTCACCGTATTCGTCGCAGCACTGTTGCAGCAACTGCCGGCATAGCGTGAGCTTGCGTACACGCTTCCATGTCGGCAGTTGCTGGACTTCGAGGCTACAGATCGGTTGGCCCATCGCACTACTCCTCGCAGGCATGCAGCGGCGGTATCAGCAAAGATGCGTGATGACGTATTCGAGTTCCTGGCTCAACGCATGCTGCGGCTCCGGGCCCTTGAGTGCCTGTCTGAACGCCGCCTCGCGGGCGCCCACCACGTCCGAGAAAAACCGCACGGCCGCGTCGGGGTCGCCAGGAATGCCGGAAGGGCAGGTGTCTTTCGCGAGCGATGTGAGCGACAGCACGAGGAACACGTACGCGTTGGGTTCGGTGACGAGCCACCACGGCGCGTTGGCATCGGGCAGGGTCTCGAAGCGGGTGCTGCGGATCGGCTGCATGTCGATCAGCGACAACGCGAGTTGCGCGCAGGCAAGGCATAGCGCGCTGCGTGAGGCCGTCGCGCTAGCGGCTTGCGGCGCCGACGACGCGGCGCCCATCTGCTCGAGCGTCGCGCAGATGCGGTGCTCGAAAATCAGCACATCGGCCGCGCCGCTTTGCATGATCATCCGCTTGGCCGCTGCGTAGTACGCCATCGAAAATTTGCGCAGAGTCTTCGCGGGACCGCGAGAAAGTTCGAGGTAAGCGGTGAGCGGCTGCAGCGGGACCGGCGACTTCCAGTGATCTTGCAAGGTCGGTACAGCATGACCCGCAAATGACTCGGCAGTTTCGATCAGGTCGTCAGCGAGATGAGCGACCGATTCCAGTGACAGGTAGGAGGGGAGCTTGAGCGGTGTTGCGGAAGTCGAGCGAGGCGCGAGGGGGCGGTCGCTGCGGATCGGTCCTGGCACATTGCGCGCCGCGTAACGCAGTTGACGCGCGCAATCTCGCAGCGCCAGCCCGAGCTGACTAATGTCGCGGCTTAGATGCTGCGGCAAGTGCGATTTTGACTCCATGAGCGTCTCAATGTTGCAACATTTGAAGTTAAGATAGCACAAGTGTTCAGCGGTCTGATCGACTTTTTTTGATGATAGGAGCCGGGGTTGCAGAAAGCGAGTGTTGTCACGGAAAGCGTCGAAAGCGACGAACAGAATCCCGCGCGGCGCCTGCGTTTGCGGGCCGCGTGGATGTATTTCGTCGAGGAAATGACCCAGAACGAAATCGCCCTGAAACTGGGGGTCGGACGCGTGACTGTCGTACGTCTGCTGGCGGCTGCCCGTGAACGCAACGAGGTGAAAATCACCATCGGCGATCGTCTGGCTGAGTGCGTCGAGGCTGAACGTCTGCTCGAAAACCGCTTCGGTGTCGAGGAGGCGATCGTCGTGCCGCTGTCGGCGCGCGGCGCTGACGCCACCGGGCCGGTCGCCGCGGCGACCGGCGCCTATGTGTCGTCGCTGGTGCGCGCCAACATGCGGATTGGCGTGGGCTGGGGACGCACCCTCGTCAGCTCGCTCGCCTTCATGAGCGAGCGCAACGTCGAGAATCTGTCGGTGGTGTCGCTGCTCGGCGGCATCATGAAAGCGCGCAAGTTCAATCCAGCCGAGTTCGCCTGGCGTTTTGCCTCGCTGTTCCAGGCGGATTGCTATCTTATGACCGCGCCGCTGGTGGTGGATAGCGCGGCCACGCGTCAGACGTTGATCGAGCGCTGTGGCCTCGGGGATATTTTCGAGCTCGCGAAGTCGCTCGATGCGGTAGTACTCGGCGCCGCCGGCATGGGGGCGGATGCGACGGCGCACCTGTCGAAATTCATTTCGAACGCCGACCGCGCGTCTCTGGTGAAGGCTGGCGCGGTGGGCGACGTGCTGTTCAATTTCTTCGACGCCGGCGGCAAGCTCGTCGATCACCCGATCAATGAACGCGTGATGTCAGTGCCGCTCGATATCATCAAGAAAGTGCCGGTGCGCGTGATGGCCGCTGGCGGAGCCAACAAGGTGCAGGCGCTGGCCGGCGCGTTGGAGATGGTGAAGCCGACCGTCCTCATTACGGATGAGTACACCGCAAAAGATGTACTCAAACTCGCGGGTCCGGGCTGAGCGGTGCATTGCCGAAAGCCTTGCAACGGGGCGTAACGCGAACACGCTGCGCGCACAGTTTGAGCAGTGCCTGACACTGCCTGAAGGCCCCCGTACAGGCGTTTGAGCTTTTCTCCTTTCCTTGGCGCTCGCCGCCGCGACATGCCGCCCGGCCGACATCGCGCCGTCGGCGAGCGATACGCCTTCCTGACCTGATTTGTCCGCCGCCCGCCCCGCGAGCGAGCGCGCTCCCCGCGTGCTGATTCGTTGTCCTGTGAATCCTTCCGGCCAGATAAACCCTTTCAGGTGCGCCTTGGCTCGCCCGCCGCGCGCTTTGCATAGGGGTAAATCCCAAGCCCAAAACGCGCTTTGGGCAAAACTCGACCTTGTACCTGGAGTGAACAAAGTGCTATTGTGAAATACAAAAGTGCTATTCGATGTCGGAGCGGACGAGCGCCCGCCGCACGCCTGCCAATACCTCTTCGCGCGCTTTCGCGCAGCATTTCAGGAGCTATGCCCATGCATAACATCACTCCCAGCGGCCTCGCGGCCGACCTCGAAAAGCGTGCCGCATCCGGCCGTCCGATTCGCATTGGTCTGATTGGCAGCGGCGAGATGGGCACGGATATCGTGACGCAGGTGCGGCAGATGCACGGTCTGGAAATCGGCGCGATTGCCGATCTGCGCCCCGAGGCTGCGCGCGCCGCGGTGCGGGTCGCGAACGGCGCCGACACCGGTTACCGGATGGCCGACACGCGCAGTGCCGTCGAACAGGCAATCGAAGCCGGCGAAATCGCGATTACGCAGGATGTCGACGCGGTCTGCACGAGCGACCTGATCGACGTGGTGATCGACGCGACCGGCAAGCCCGCGGTCGGCGCTCAGATTGGCTTACTCGCCATGGAGCACGGCAAGCACCTCGTTATGATGAACGTGGAGGCGGACGTGACGATCGGCGCTTATCTGCGGCGCGAAGCAGAGCGCCTGGGCGTGGTGTATTCGCTAGGCGCCGGCGACGAGCCGAGCTCGACTATCGAGCTGATCCAGTTCGTCAGCGCACTCGGCTATCCGATCGTCGCAGCGGGAAAAGGCAAAAACAATCCGCTCAATATCGACGCGACGCCCGATCTCTATCAGGACGAAGCGCATCAACGAAACATGAACCCGCGCATGCTGGTGGAGTTCGTCGACGGTTCGAAGACCGCCGTCGAGATGGCGGCAATTGGCAATGCAACCGGCCTCACGCCGGACGTGCCCGGCATGCACGGCCCATCGGCGACCCTCGACGAATTGCACAAGGTGCTGTGCCCGGTGGCCGACGGCGGCATCCTGTCGCGCAAGGGCGTGGTCGATTACACGATCGGCAAGGGCGTCGCGCCCGGGGTGTTCGTCGTTGCGGAACTGGCGCATCCGCGTTTGCGCGAACGCATGGAGGACCTGAAGCTCGGCAAGGGTCCGTACTACACGTTCTATCGTCCGTATCACCTCACCAGCCTCGAAGTGCCGCTCACGTGCGCGCGTTCAGTGCTTTATCGCCGTGCCGATATGGAGCCGTTGCCAGTGCCGGTGGTCGAGGTGTGCGCCGTCGCCAAGAAAAACCTGCAGCCAGGCGAGCGGCTCGACGCGATTGGCGAATACACCTATCGGGCGTGGGCCATGACCGTAGGCGACGCGCGCGCGCAGCATGCCGTGCCGTGCGGGTTGATCGAAAACGGCCGCGTCACCCAGCCGATTCGCCGCGGCGAACTGCTGACCTACCGCAACTGCGCCGTGGACAGCGACTCGCCGATCGTCGCCTTGCGCCGTTTGCAGGACGAGATGGTGTACGGCAAGCCGCTTGCCGTCGCGTAATGAACGGGTGGACGGGCTCATCAAGGAGGATGGACATGCAGGAGATCATGGAAGCATTGCCCACGAGGCCGGCCACGGTACTGCGCGGGGTATTGTTCCGGCACGATCCAGCGACGCTGCGCGAAGCCTTGCGCAAGATGATTCTCGTGCGGCGTTTCGAGGAGAGCGCCGAGCAGGCGTACATGCGTGGGCTGATCCACGGCACCATGCACCTTTCCATCGGCCAGGAGGCGAGTGCGATCGGCGCAACGCTGCCGCTCACTGATGACGACTACATCACCTCCACGCATCGCGGCCACGGCCATTGCATCGGCAAAGGCGCGGACCCCAAGCGCATGTTCGCGGAGTTTTTCGGCAAGGAGACAGGCTATTGCCGCGGACGCGGCGGCTCGATGCACATTGCCGACGTGAGCCGCGGCAACCTGGGCGCGAACGGCATCGTGGGCGGAGGCATGCCGATTGCGGTCGGCGCGGCGCTCTCGGTGAAGCGGCAGCATAAGGACAGCGTGGTGATGTGCTTCTTCGGCGACGGCGCCAACAATGAGGGCGCTTTCCACGAGTCGCTGAACTTCGCTTCAATCTGGAAACTGCCGGTGATCTTCGTGTGCGAGAACAACCGCTACGGGATGTCGATGTCGGTGGAGCGCTCCACCGCGGTATCGCACATCGCGCAGCGCGCCCTCGCGTATGACATGCCGGGCGTGACCGTCGACGGCAACAGCTTCACCGAGGTGCTGAACGCCGCCGAAGAGGCTGTTGCCCATGCGCGCAAGGGCGACGGGCCCACGCTGCTCGAGTGCGAGACGTACCGCCTGCGCGGCCACTCGAAGAGCGACCGCAACCGATACCGCACGCGCGAGGAAATCGACGGGTGGACTGCGCGCGACCCGATCGTGCGTTTCGAGAACGAATTGCTGCAGTGCGGCTTGCTCGATGCCGCAAGTATCGCCACGCTGCGGGAAGAAGTCGAAGCGGAGATCGAGGCCGGTCTCGAGTTTGCGCAGAACAGTCCGTCGCCGCAGCGCGCCGAACTGACCCGGTACGTGTACGCATCGACCAGCGGGAGCGAGCAATGACGGCGGACGTGCTTGAAAACGTGCAGGCGGCGCAGCAGGATCAAACGCAAGCCCAGACGCACGATGAAGTGCGCGAACTGACTTACGCGCAGGCGATTCAGGAAGCGATGGCCATTGCGATGGAGCGCGATGAACGCGTATTCCTGATGGGCGAGGATATCGGCGTCTACGGCGGCGCATTTCAGGTCACGGGCGACCTGTACCAGCGCTTTGGAGCTGAACGGGTGATGGACACGCCTATTTCGGAACTCGGCGGCGCGGGCGTGGCAGTGGGCGCGGCGATGACCGGCTCGCGGCCGATCTACGAATTCCAGTTCTCCGACTTCGCCACGCTGGCGATGGAGCAGATCGTCAACCAGGCCGCCAAGATGCGCTTCATGCTCGGCGGCGAAGCGTCGGTGCCGGTCGTGATGCGCTTTCCGGCAGGCTCGGGAACAGGCGCGGCCGCGCAGCACAGCCAGAGTCTCGAAGCGTGGTTTGCCCATGTGCCGGGGCTGAAGGTGGTTCAGCCGAGCACGCCGCATGACGCGAAGGGCCTGTTGCTGGCCGCGCTGGAAGACCCGGACCCGGTGCTGATCTTCGAGCACAAGCTGCTGTACAAGAGCAAGGGGCCCGTGCCGGAGGGTTACTACACCGTGCCGATCGGCAAGGCGGCTGTGCGCCGCGCGGGCCGCGACGTCACGATCGTGGCCACCTCGATCATGGCGATCCGCTCGCTGGAAGCCGCAACCCTGCTCGAACAGGAAGGTGTGGATGCCGAAGTGATCGACCTGCGCAGCATCCGGCCGATCGACCGCGAGGCGATCATCGCCAGCATTCGCAAGACCTCGCGGCTGATCTGCGTCTACGAGGGCGTGCAGCAACTCGGCATTGGCGCGGAGATCGCCGCCATCGCATGCGAAAGCGAGGCCTTCGATTATCTCGACGCGCCGGTGATTCGCCTGGGCGGCGCTGACTGTCCGTTGCCGTACAACCCCGAGCTGGAAAAAGCGGCGGTCCCGCAGGTCGACGACATCGTCGCGGCGGCGCGGCGCATCGTCGGCGGGAGGGGCTGATATGCCGACCGAGGTCATTCTGCCGCGCGTCGACATGGACATGACCGAAGGCATGATCGCTACCTGGCATGTCAACGAAGGCGACGAGGTACGCGAAGGAATGCTGATCTTCGAAATCGAGACCAGCAAGGCGACGATGGAAATCGACGCGCCGGCAAGCGGCATCATCCGACAGATCAGCGCGCCGGTAGGAAAGACGGTACCGGTTGGCAGGGCGGTCGCATGGATCTACGCAGCGGGTGAAGCGCTTTGCGATCGTGGCGAAGCTGGCTTGACCTTGCCAGAGGGCGCGGCGACGGCGGAGGCGGAGGCGACGCAGGAGGAGGCGACACAAGCGCGCGCCATGGAGGCGTATCAGCTTGAATCGCTGTCCGACCCGCACGCGAATGCGACTGCGGACGCTCCAGCGAACGGGCAGCAACCGTTACGGGCAACCCCGGCTGCCCGGCGCCTTGCCCGTGAACGCGGGCTACGGCTAGTGGACATACCCGGCTCCGGACCGCATGGACGCGTTGCTGCGCAGGACGTACTGCGGGCGGTTTTGCCGGCGGATGGTCCCGGCGAGGCGCGCCGCGATGCGCCGCTCGCGCGCCTCTACAGCATCACGTTACGCAAGGGCAGCGGCGACCCGCTGGTGCTGTTGCACGGGTTCGCGGCGGAATCCAATAGCTGGCGGCCGTTCTCACAGGCCGTGGCACGCATGAGCGGTCCCGAAGCGGGTATGCTGGCCGTGGACTTGCCCGCGCATGGCAAATCGCCGGCAGAGGCGGCGGGCTCGCTGGAACAGATGGTCGCGGCGCTCGAGGACACGTTGCTCGAGGCGGGCATCACACGGTGTCATCTGGTGGGGCATTCGTTTGGTGGCGCGTTGGCACTGGCGACCACGGCAAAGGCGTCGCGCCTGGAAGTGCGCTCGCTGGCGCTGCTTGCCCCAGCGGGTCTCGGTCCTGAGATCAACGGCCCATTCCTGCGTGGCGTCACCGAGGCGACCTGTCGCACGAGTCTCGCCCCATGGCTCAAGCAGTTGTTTGCCGATCCGGCGCGGATGGACGAAAGTTTCGTCGCCACTGCCGCGCAGCAGTTGGAGCGCCCAGAAGTTCGCGAGCGCCTCGCGGCGGTGGCGGACACTTTCTTTCCGGACGGCACGCAAGTGCTGGATCTAAGGCATCTATTCGATGATCTGAGGTTGCCTGTGCGCGTGCTTTGGGGGCAGCAGGACCGGATACTTCCGGTTAGGCATACAGACGGGCTGCCCGGTCATGTCGCTGTGCATCGGTTCGCTGGCGTGGGGCATTTGCCGCATGTCGAAGCGCAGGCGGAGGTGGCTTGGTTGGTGGTGCAAAATATCGCGGCTGCGACGGCAGGGGACACGCGCGCGCTTGCCGCGTTACGATGATGCTGCAAGCGGCCTTTCCAACATTGTCATCAAGCGCTTGATGAGAGAGTGGCGGGGCAATGACTGGCGTTTTCCCCGATGAATTTAAAAATGAACAATTGTATTATGCGAAGTGCAAGATGTTCATGCGCGTACATTAAAGAGGTTAGATTCAGATAGCCCAATCCAGATGTAGCTTTGCATGGGACCGGAGTAAGCGCTGAAGCGCTAACTCCGGTCGACAGGAGACGATGATGGACTTTGTGCGCGGTGCCTTACTCGCCCTGGCGGTATTCTGGGCGTTGCAACTGGTCGGCTCATGGTTTCAGATGCGCCGCTATACGTACGCGGTCCGCGATGCCGCAAAACGTTGGCAAAGCGGCTTTCTCGGCGTCGGCTCCTGCAAGGTCAAGCTTGGACGAGGCGCGGTTGCCATCGTCGTTCTGTCTTCTGATCTGCGTGTCTGCCAGTTCCTCAGCATGTCCGGCCTCACGGTCTTCACGCGGTTTCATCCACACGAAAGTTTTACGGGCCTCTCGGCCAGCGAGTTTAGCGCGCGCCTGAAGGCCTCGAAGTTGCGCCGCAGCATTGCGCAGGCTGCCACCGACGCACTCGAGCGCGCCCAACGCGCCGCCGAAGTGCCCACCTGATTCCCTTCTACGCATTTGAGCAAGCAAGCTGTTCTTTCCGGTTCCGCCGGGTCACGCTGAGTCACGCCTTGCGGAGCTTTTCGCGATCGTTTCGGTTCATCTGGGAGATTCGCCATGTTCATCCTTGATTCGCTCACGCATGTCGCTGAAGGGTTCATCGGCATCTTCAATGCCGGCGGTAAAACGTTTGTGGGCTTCGTCGTGGGTATCCTGCCCACGCTGATCGTGCTGTTGACCGCGGTGTACACACTCATCGCATTGATCGGCGAGCAGCGGGTGCAAGGTCTCGCGCGCTTTTTCTCGAAGAACGTCATCACACGCTACACGCTATTGCCGCTGCTTGCGATGTTCTTCCTGACCAATCCGATGGCCTACACGTTTGGTGTGTTTCTCGAAGAGAAGCACAAGCCCGCGTTTTACGATTCCGCTGTTTCGCTGTGCCACCCGATTACCGGTCTCTTTCCACATTGCAACCCAGGTGAGTTGTTTGTCTGGCTCGGGGTCGCGGCCGGTCTCACCAAGCTGGCGGAAACCCACGCTCTGTCGTTTTCCATTCCGAAGCTCGCGCTGTTCTACCTGATCGTCGGTCTCTTCGTGAATCTGCTGAAAGGCATTCTCACCGAGGCGTTGACCCGGATTCTGGCTCGCCGGGAAAACATCGAACTGTGATGCACTGCCGTCGCTGGCAATCCAACATCGAGACTGAGGAGACATGACATGGATACGAGAGCATACAGAACGGTGAAGGTCGAGCGCGGACCCAATGGATGGGGTGGCCCGCTCCTGATTCATCCCACACCGGAGCGCAACAAGATCGTTGCCGTGACGGGCGGCAACATACCTGAACTGGCCAGGCTTCTCGCCGAAATGACGGGCGGCGTGCTGGTCGACGGGTTCCGCACTCCGCCACCGGAGTCCGAGATGGCGGCAGTGGTGATCGACTGTGGCGGCACGGCGCGCTGCGGTGTGTATCCGCGCAAGAAGATTCCGACCATCAATCTGACTTCGGTCGGTCAATCGGGTCCGCTGGCCCAATTCATTACCGAGGATACCTATGTATCCGGCGTGACTCCGGAGAACCTGACTGCGGTCGAAGATGATGCGGTGGGCGCCGTGGGTGCACGTGCTGCGGCTTCGCCCGCCGCCACGTCGCCGTTTGCCGCGCCGGCTGGCATCGTCGGAGCCGCAACGCGCGAAGCCGAGCACTCGCGCGGCCTGATCGGCTTCATCACCTCGATCGGACGCGGCATGGGTGGTGTCGTCAATGTGCTGTTCAACAGCGGCCGCAAGGCGATCGATACCGTGATCCGCAATGTGCTGCCGTTCATGGCCTTCGTGACCATGCTGATCGGTATCATCAACTCGACCGGCATCGGCACGGGTCTCGCGCATCTGCTCTCACCGCTCGCCGGCAACATCGTTGGCCTGATCGTGTTGTCCGCGATCTGCGGCTTGCCGTTCCTGTCGCCGGTGCTTGGCCCGGGTGCGGTGATTGCCCAGGTGATCGGTGCGGCGATCATCGGACCGGCCATCGGCAACGGTACGATCCCGCCGCAGATGGCGCTGCCGGCGCTGTTCGCGTATGACACCCAGGTGGGCTGCGACTTCGTGCCGGTCGGGATGGCGCTCGGCGAAGCCAAGCCGGAGACGATCCGGATCGGCGTGCCCGCGGTCCTGATCAGCCGGCAGATCATGGGGCCCATTTCGGTCCTGATCGCCTGGGCGGCAAGCTTTGCACTCTAATTGGTGAGACGGAATGGCTATGCACTACTACAAGACGGTGATTTCGGAGGTCGGTCCCGAAGTGCGGGACCTGCTGGAAGGCGGCGTGCTGATTCTTTATGCCGATGGTGCGCCGCCTGAACTGGCCGAGGTGTCCGTGCTGCATCGCGCCGAACAGGCGCATGCCGAGGCGCCTCGTGCGGGTTCGCAGTTGCGCATCGGCGAAGTCAGTGCGTTGGTCACCGCGGTCGGGCCGACGGCGTGGAACAAGGTTCACGAGATGGGCCACGTCGTGATCAATTTCAACGGTTCGAACACGGCTGAGCGGCCCGGCGAGATCTGCACGCAACCCGTCGATACGGACGCGTTGCTCGCCTGTATCCGCAGCGGCACGGTGATCGAAATCGTGGAGCTTTGATCAGGTGGGCCGTCACGTACCGACCCGGTCAGTCAGGTTGCAGTGGTGAGGTCTGTTGATGGTGCAGTTTGTTGAACGCTTTACATGAGAAGGTCCTGCGATGTTAGAAACTGCAATCGTCGTGAAGGTGAACGAAGGACTGCATGCGCGGCCCGCCACGCAGTTCGCCAAGCTCGCGAAAGAGTTTTCCTGTTCGCTGCAGATCGTTCGCGGTGCGACGTGCGCCGACGCCAAAAGTGCCGTAAAGCTCATGCTGTTAGGCGTCAAGCAGGACGATCAGATCGTGCTGCGAGCCGACGGCTCGGACGAAAGCGATGCGGTGCGTCGGCTGCTGCAATTTCTGTCGGAGCCTGGCGCCGGCGTGTCGCTTGCGGGGCATGACGCAAACGACCGGCTGGTTGAAAAAGCTCAGGCAGTTGAGGCGGTGGACAACGCCGGCTTGGCTCAACCGCAGGACCTGGATGCGAATGGAACCGCCGTAACCGTGGCGTCCGTGCGAGGGGTGGCGGCGAGCGAAGGTCTGGCATACGGCGAGGCGTTCGTGTATTTGCCCGAGGAATTGCGTGCCACGCGGCAGTTTATCGAGCCGGACGAAGTGGAAGCGGAGTTGGCCCGTTTCGGCGTGGCGTTCCGCGAAGCGATCGCTGCGCTCGATGCGCAGTTCGAGACCATGGGCCAGCACGACGATATCGTCGAGGCATTGACGGACGTCGCGCAAAGCGACGAGTTTTCCGGCGCCGTCAAGGACCGCATCACATCGGGTTGGGATGCGGTCGCGGCGACGCTGCAGGTGGGCGAAGATCTCTCCGCTGCTTTCCTCGCAATGGAAGACGAATATTTGCGCAGCCGGGCCGACGATATTCGCGGCATCGCGCGCCAGGTGGCGCTAAAGCTGCTCGGGCGCGACGACGTGAGCCTTGCGTCACTGAGCCAGCCTTGCATCGTGCTGGCCGCGGATCTGAGCGCCCTCGATTTCGCGCGCGCGTGCGTGGCCAACATCGTGGGTCTGGTCTGCATCAAGGGTAGCGCGACCTCGCATCTCGCGATCATGGCGCGCGCGCACGGCATCCCCGCGGTGCTGGGCTTGCCGGTGACGGAAGATCGTTTGCGCGAAGCCACGACCGTCGCGCTCGATGGTGCACAAGGGCAGGTATGGTTCGATCCCTCGTCCGAATTGAAGGCGGACTTTGCGACGCGAATCGCGCAGGACCGGCGTCGGCACGCCGCACTGAGCGTGTATCGCGACGTGGCCCCCGTCACGCGCGACGGCCGGCACATTGAGATCGCCGCGAACCTCGGTTCACTGACGGAGATCGACGCGGCACTCGAAGCCGGTGCGATGGGCGTGGGCCTGTTCCGCACGGAACTGCTGTTCATGGACCGCCGCACTTTGCCCGACGAGGATGAGCAGTACAACGTCTACAGCCGGCTCGCGCAGGCGTTTCATCCGCGCACGGTGGTGATCCGCACGCTCGATGTGGGGGGCGACAAACCGGTGCCCGGCATTGTTTTTCCGCAGGAGGACAATCCGTTCCTCGGCTGGCGCGGTGTGCGCATGTGCCTCGACCGTCCCGACGTGTTCAAGCCGCAATTGCGCGCGTTGCTGCGTGCGGCGGCGGTGGGCAATGTGCACGTGATGTTGCCTATGGTGGATGATCTCGACGAGATTCGCCGGGTGAAGGCGCTGCTTGCAACCTGCGCGCAGGAGCTGAATCAGGAAGGCGCCGCTTACGCGATGCCGAAACTGGGCATCATGGTCGAGACGCCTGCCGCAGCGCTCACCGCTGATCTGCTGGCGCCCGAAGTGGACTTCTTTTCGATTGGCACGAACGATCTGACGCAGTATGTGATGGCCGTCGACCGCGTCAATCCGAATCTGGCGGCGCTCTACAGAACGGATCATCCGGCGGTGCTGCGCGCCATCGGCATGGTCTGCGAGGCGGCGAAGAAGGCGAATATCAGCGTGGCGGTATGTGGTGAAGCGGCGGCGCGGCCGGCGATGATTCCAGTGCTGATCGGCTTGGGTGTCAATGAGTTGAGTATGAGTCCGTCGTCCGTGTTGAGGGCAAAGAAGATTGTGAGCGAGTTGTAGGGCGCGAGCGTCCTTCTGCCCATTGAACAGTCTGACAGCGGCGCGGTGACCACCGGATTGCGCCGTATTCTGGGTATGCAAGCCACGTGCAAGCCGGGTGGGCGTAGAATGCCAGCCTTCCTGGACATAACCCGAGAGTCGATCCGTCTCATGAACGAACCGCGCAAGAAGAACCCGACGTTTGGCGTTGCCGTGTTTATTGTGATCGCGGTGTTGCTGGTGATTGCTACGCTCCTCTATAACGCGATCACCGAGAAGCGCGAGTTCGACCGCGACAATGCTGCGCCGCCGAATGTTGCTTCGGCAGCTGCCGCAACCGCGGGCGCCGCCGCGGGTGCGAGCGGCAGCGCGCACTGATCCTCTGAGCGCAGCGTAGCGCAGGGCGCCCCTCAGCGCCTGCGTGCCACGCCGTTCTAAGGCTGTTCCACTTTGTGTCGCCGCCTTATTCGTCGGGCAGGCGAATAACGCTGGCGTCCTTGCGGATCTGATTGGCGGCAGCGAGCATCTGTTTGCATTGATGCGCGAGCAGCTTCAGTTCATGCACGGCGTCCGCCGAATAGTCGGCCGATTTCTCGGCTTCGACCACCATCGCATCGAGTTCGCGCGAGAGCTGTTTCGTCAGTTCGGCCTGATCGGCCGGCACTGCGGTACCGGCCTCCGCCTCGGTAAGATTGTCCCGAACCACACTAAGCACGCGTTGCAACGGTTGCAGCGAAACGCTTTCCTGCTGTTGTGCCGAAGTGCGCAACAGGGGTGCGGCTGCCGTGATCTGCGAGGCCAGTACGTGACTGCGTACCAGCAGGTCGTTGAGCTCGGGGACAAACTTCTGCGCGGCCTTGGGCTCCAGCATCATGCGCTGGAATGCCTGGCCCAGGTTGGCGAACGCCACATGCACGTTCTTGCGGGCGAGCCGGTAGCGATAGTCTCGCTCGAGCGCGACGGCTGCGGCCGTTGCGGCTGGAGTGGTGGCTGCTCCGACCGTGGTGGTTCCAACTGCGGCAGCCCCAACTGCGGCGCCCGAAGCGGTCGCGGTGGTTTTGGCGCCTGCGTCGCCCGCTGACTCGGCGGACTTAGTGTTGGCATTAGCGTTGACATTGGCGTTCGCGCTAGCACCCGCACCCGCCGTCGCGAGCGCAGCCGCACCGAAGTTCGCGCCACCAAAACCCGCCGCACCGAAACTTCCCGCGGGATTGGCCATCGCGGCAGCCGGCGCGCGCGCACCCGCCTCGGTCACGACGGCAGTGGCAACCTCGACCGGCCTGCCGCTCCACCACCAGCTTGCTTCCAGATACTGCCGGGTAGCGGCAATCATGCTGTTGACGAGCTTGCCCATCAACCGGTATTCCCAGTACGGGAACAAATGGCTGGCGGCAATGGCGATCGCGCAGCCGACCACCGTATCGATAGCGCGCTCGCCGATGATGCGCATGCTGCCCGGTGCGAGCAGGTGAAACATCAGCAGCACATACGCCGAGGTAAACACCACGCTCGCCGTGTAGTTGAACAGTAGCAGGCTGTAACTCATGACCATCGAGGCGAACATCACGACGAGCAGGATGTGGGGTTCCTTGACGAACACCATCAGCGCGATGCTGGCCGTGCAGCCGATCAGCGTGCCGATAATCCGCTGCCCGTTGCGTTGCTTGGTCAGCGAATAGCCCGGCTTCAGGATGATGACGGTGGTCATCACGATCCAGTACGCGTTGGTGAGCGGCAACAGCCGCCCGAGCCAGAAGCCGACGGCAACCGCAATCGTCACGCGCAACGCATGCCGGAAGCTCGGCGAGGCCATCGTCAGGTTCGAGAAAATCTGCCCGAACGGCACGCGCCGGCTCGACACGAAGCGCGATAGCGCCTGATCCAGACGCAGTTCGGTTTCCGTGGTGCGCGCCTCGCTGGAGAGGCTCTTGCGCATCTTGTCGATCAGCCGGGTCGCGCTCCAGATGCGCCTGAACGTAGCCGACACTGCCGAATACGCTTCCGGGTTCTTCGCCGGCATATCGTGCTTGCGCATCAGCTCGATTTCGAATTCGATGGCGCGCAGTTCGGCTTTCACATTGACGCGGCTGCGGGGCGGCTGGTTCTGCAGTACGGCGAGGCCGATCTCTTCGAGGTCCGCTGCGGCCTTGCGGATCAGGTCGCGATAGAAGGTGAGCATGTCCGAGCCGCCGAAGGTGTTGCGCACCATCGGGTAATCGGTATGCGCGCCGACGAACAGCTCATGCAGGTCGACCGTGTTGATGAACAGGTTAAATAGCATCGCGCGGCGCGGTTCGAGCTTGCCGCTCTTGAGCTTGGGCAGGTTGCGCAGCACGATGTCGCGCGCCGCCTCCTGACGCTCGACCGCGGCGATCTGCTTGGCGACCAGGTTGCGGTAGCACTCGTCGAGGTCGTTATCGAGATCGTAAAAGTCGGACCGCGCGAGCAGATAGTCTGCGCAGGCAAACACGCTTTCGGCGAGCGCCTGCTGTTCGATGCGGTGCATCTGCCAGCGGCTCACCAAAGTCGACCAGTACGTGTACCAGAGCCCGCCTGCGAGTATCCATGCCGCATTGACGAGCGCCTGCATGGGCGTGAAGTGCTCTTCAAGCGTCACGATCATCATGAAGAGCGTCGCGAAGCTGATCTGCGGCCAACGGTTGCCGTACACCACGATCAACGACAGCACGAAGGTCAGCGGTACCACAGTGCACCAGAGCGCCACCGGATTGACGGTGGCGATGCCAGTTGCAAGCGCTGACAGGAAGCCGATCACGCTGCACGCCAGCATTTCGTTGTGCTTGTACTTGAGGGGGCCCGGCATGTCGACCACACACGCGCCGAGCGCGCCGGTCGCGATGGTGAAGCCCAGCTCCTGCTGGTGGAACAGGAGCAGGCAAATGACGGCCGGTAGCGATACGCCGACTGCGATCCGCAGGCCGCCATAAAAGTACTGGCTATATAAGAATTTTTTGATTTCGACCGAATAACGCATCGACTGCCTGGAGGTTTCGTACCACGACAATAATGAGACTGCAGGGAAGCCCCAAACCGAGGATGAGTCTAACTGATTTTAGGGCCCATCTGACCTCGTCCGTTCGGCCAGGTTATGTCGTGTCGATGCCCTTGTTATGCTGTCGCTCGATGGGGATGGTGGCCGGGAGTGGCGCGCAACGCCCGGTGGCTCAGCCGAGTATGCCGTCTGTCTGCGTGTGGCTGCCGGAGCGGTTGCGCAAGGTTTTGCGATACCACAACGTCCATACCAGCAGCCCGCCATAGATGCCGTAGCCGATGAACGGCGAGACCACCAGGAACCGCTCAATCGGCCAGGTCCACGCCATCCAGGAGCGCAGGGCGGTTTCGCTGGTGAGGCCCACGCCCCAGACCGCGGTCATCATGCGCATCGAGGTGGCAAAAGCCGGGCGTTCGTCCCAGAGTGCGTTGACGCGTTCGGCGCCGCCCGCCATTTCGCGCGCGACCGTGGCGCGGGCCAGATAGAAGATGAGCGGACGGCGCATCGGCAGCGACAGCAGGAACGCCACGCCAACCGCGCCTGACACCAGCGACTCGCGCAGCAATAACATGCGCGGGCTGCCGCCCAGCGCCATTGCGCCGATCGACAGGACAATGCCGAGCAGCACGATCAGGCTGAGCGCGTCAACGCGCCGGAACCGCGCGAGCTCGACGAGACTCCAGACCACCGGCGGCACGGCCGAGGCGATCAGGCCGCCGGTCTCGCCCCAGTGCGGCATGGCGAGCCGGTATGCCAGCCACGGCAGCAACAGGTTGACCGCCAGTTCGAGCAGGAAAGCGGGGCGCAGTTTCATGCTAATTTACGTTGTAAGCGATACGTGCGAGTATCGATGAGGCATCGGCAGGCGGCAACCGTTGTTGTGCATCGGGCGCAGCTTGCCGATAGCGGAGTATTTGCCTGACCCGGCCGATGCGCTGGTGCTGTGTACACTTGCGGTTCGTCGTTCCATACCATGCCATGACATCCCGTTACCCGATCCCGCCCAATGAAATCGAACTGACCGCAGTACGCGCACAAGGGGCGGGCGGCCAGAACGTCAACAAGGTCTCGAGCGCGATTCATCTGCGTTTCGATGTGCGTGCGTCGTCGCTGCCCGACGTTCTGAAAATGAGGCTGCTCGCGCTGTCAGACCGGCGGCTAAGCCGTGACGGTGTGGTCATCATCAAGGCGCAGGAGCATCGCACCCAGGAAATGAATCGCGCGTCGGCGCTGGCCCGCCTGGACGAACTGATTCAGAGCGTCAGCGTGACGCGCACGCCGCGTGTCACCACGCGGCCAACGCGGGCGTCGAACCGGCGCCGGCTTGACACCAAGGCGAGGCGCGGTGAGATCAAGTCGGGACGCTCGCGCGTGGACGATTGACGCGGCTGCGGCTCAACGCTTGCTTGCGCCGGGCGTCGCCGGCGCGCCCGGGATGAAGTCGACGCAAAGTATTGTGGTCTTGCCGCCGTGCTCGAGCGTGACAGCAGCGGTGTAACAGTCCTGGCCGTCGATCAGAGAGTAGTGCGGCCCCATCATCGCGACCCGGCCCGGTGCTGCCAGGGCGTGCTTGAAGTAGGCCCGGCGCGACCAGTTGCTGCGGGTGGTCGCGAGCAACGGCGCGAGCCGCTGTGGAGGCGGCGGCACGGCTGGGGCGCTGATGGAAGGCAGTGTTTGCTCGCCCTGCGCATCCGTGACGAACACGCGGCGCGCTTCGGGAATGTGAAAGACGTGGCGCGCAGCCTCGGTAAGATCGCCGCTCGTGGAGAAACTGCCGGCAGCGGCCAGCACCGCTTCGGCGAATCCCTCGAAGCCGAGTTGTTTGTGGCGGGCGTGCTTGCGTTCGAATTCGGCGAACTTGCGCCACATCGAGTCGATCAACGCCGGCACGCGCGCGCACGCCGCCTGCACGGATCCCTTCGGCTGGCCCAGCCAGAAACCCTGCACGAAGTCCACGTCGGCCTGCATCAGGATCATCAGTTCGTCGTCGGTCTCCACCCCTTCGGCCAGCACCAGCGTTCCCGACTGATGCAGCATGGCAATCAGATGGCCGATCAGCGACTCGTCGCCCTGGCGTTTGCCTGCGCGTGCCACCAGCGAACGGTCGAGTTTGACGATGTCAGGGCGGAAGCGCCACACCCGGTCGAAGTTCGAGAAGCCGGTGCCGAAGTCGTCGATGGCAATCAGGAAGTCGCGCGGTTGCGAGGCGGCCAGCATGCTGGCGACGGCCGACTCATCGTCCGCCGGTTGCTCGAGCACCTCGATCACGATGCGTTCCTGGGCCAGTCCGAAATGGGCAGACAGTTCGTCGATAAAGGCGCGTTGTGGCCAGCCGGTTTCGAACACCTGCGGCCGCGTATTGAGGAACAGCCAGCCGACCTCGACGTTCTGTTCCATGAAGTTGGCCACATGCAGGCAACGTGCGATCCGGTCCAGCTCGCGCGCTTCGCTGGCTGAGCGTGTGCCGGAAAACAGGACGTCGGGCGTCACGGGCAGACCGACTGGATCGAACGCGCGCAACAGCGCTTCATAACCGACGATGCGTTGATGCGTAATCGACAGCACCGGCTGAAATACGCTGTGCAGCGTGAGCGCTCGCCATGTTGCGGTCCAGCCGGCTTCTTCGCGCACCAGATGGGGCAGAAGACCGCTAAGCGTCAGTTCTTCGACTGTGGGCATGATGGCGTGGCCTCAGGCGTGCGGTGCGCAATGATGTCCCGCACCGCACACGCACGTGGCCGTGGCCGTGGCGCTGGAGGGGCGAGGACGCTGCCCGAAGAGACGGAGATGAATACCAGCACGCTGGCCCCCCGACTGATTGGTCGAAAAACAGTCTAGCAGTTCGAACCTGGTGTGAATGTACGGGTTATCACACACGCGCAAAGCCCGTCGGTACATAGGATTGGAGCTAGCACGCGGGACCGGAGAATGGCCGCCGAAGTCCAGCCGGACGCCAATTGCGGAGGAAGTTTGTTGCCTCCCGGAGCCGGGCGTTTCTGCAGACGTTTACCGTAACCGCTGGCCGAGGCAGGCCGCGAGCAGATTTGCTGCGCTGCGGATTGGGTCGAACATTCGGAAATTCGCGTCGTGTCGAAGATCGCGTGAGCTTGCCTCACGTGTGACGGGTCATGCTGGCACACGGACAGCGGCTTGACGGCCGCGTGCCCGTTGCCGGATCTGTGACGCTTAGTGCGTCGACTGCGGGACGTCGAGGATGAGGATGATGGTCCAGTCCGCATCGCCGTCGTGGTGATACTGGCGTTCCGCGACAATAAACGGCTGTTGCTTGCCGTCCGGGCCGAGAAACAGCACGTCGCCCTCCATCGGCAGACATTCAACCGGCGGCAGCGCAAGGTATGCTTCCTGACCGCCGCGCGGCATCAGTTTTTCGATTTTGCGGGATGCTGCTTCGGTCCATTCGATGTCAAGCTGGATGTTGCTCATTCTGTCCTCCGCACCAAGGTGCGCACGGGTTGGGGGTGGTTCTTCGGTGCGCGACTTTAGCATACCGTCAGTGCGCCCCGGACGACAAAAAGCCGAAGCCCGTAATGCCGGCTTCGGCTTTTTTACTTTCGCGATGCGGCCGCGAATGGTGCCGCTAATCGAACAACGCGCGTCCAATGCGCGCGTCCAAGCGCGATTACTCGCTGGCCGCTTCAGGCTTGGCCGCTTTCATGTGGTGCGGCGCCTTCTTGTGGTGCTTGGCCGGCATGGCCGGCTGGCTTTCCATTGCTTGCTGCTTGGCTTGCAAGTCTTGCGCACGCTGCTCGACGTCGGCGGCCTTGGCCGGATCGGTGCTCATCATGACGCCGTTGTCGGTCTGTGCATATGCTGCGCCCGTCAGGGCCGAGAGGGAAACCAGGATCGCCAGGGACACTTTCTTCATCGTTACCTCCGTAGAGTGGTTGTGGCCGAGTAATGCTGTCCGATCTAAGGGACCAGACCATTCTAGCGAGCAATATCCGCTCCAACAGAAGCTTTGCAACATTTTTGACAGATAGTTACATTTAGTTACGTTTGTGCTGTTGCATTAGGCGGCTCATGGCCGCCGTAACGGGTGTTATTGCCGCGTGGCGAATGGAAACCCGGTCGTATCGGAAGAAGCTGCGATGTGGGAAGCGATGTGCTTGCCGTCGCAAGTGAGTTATCCATCGGTAACCGGGTAAAAAATAAATCTGCATAACTGATTAATTGCCCGGGGGCGGCGGCCTTCCTTTTGAAAGCGGACCCACCGGGAAGCGACAGATTTGATGGCACTCAAAACCATCCAAGCAAGCGGTACACATGAAACTGCGCGATGCCGATCAGTTCATGCAGCGCGGTGTCCGCATCCACGAGATTGTCATAGCGCGGAAGCACTCCAACGCGCACCTGCCGCGTGTTCGAGATAACCGGGTGGGGCGTGAGCCCAAAACGGTGGAAGTCGAGCAGGGCGCGTGGCATCTGATACGCGGACGTGACGAGGATCAGCGAGTCGTACCGCTCGCCTTGCAAAAGCGCAGCCACGTTGCGGGCATTTTCGTAAGTCGTGCGGCTGCGGTTTTCCAGCACGATATCCGAACGCGGCACCTGCCTTTGCAGCAGATACGGCAGGTAGTTATCCGCTTCAGAGGTTGCGTGGTGCTGCGGATTGCCGCCACTGACGACGACGTCGCAGCGTGCGCCGGTTCGTTTGCATGCCGAATAGATATCGGCACTCGTGGCGATTCGTACCATGGCGTCGTGCCTGGGCACCAGCTTGTGGCTGTCGTCGTATTCGGTGCCGCCGCCCAGCATGACGATCACGGTGCGCGTGGCGTACGTCGGCGGTGCAACGGATTGCATGCCCCACTGAGCCCAGGCGAGTAGCGGCTCGCTCAGCCAGCCTGCCGCGAGCAGCCAGAACAGGGTCACGCCGGCGAGCGCGAGCGGGACGCGTGCTCGCCGCCTTAGCACGATTGCTGCAAAAAAAAGCGCCAATAAAGTGAATAGAATCAATTTAAATGGGGTAACGTATGGTTTCTGGGGACATTCACGCCTGCCGCAATCGCGCCACCTCGGTCGCATCGCGGGTACGTGAAGAGAACGCTACCACGCGGTTCGAACGGGGACCCCGGAAACACGAAATTACAGGTGGCGCCTGGCGGTAGACAGTAGCATCGCCCTTGCGATGAGTCTGGCCGCCATGGGTGGGTGCTACGCGCGTCACTGGTGGCGCGGTGATGTGCTGCGCAAAGATGTGTCATGGCTGCACTTTAAGAAAGAAGTGAGATGACCACGTATTCCAACGAAGCAGTTCTTGAGGCGCTGCGGCGGGCGCAATACCGCCAGGTGCCCTGGGCCCGGCGTCCGGGAGTATTCGAATATCTTCGCGCGCTCGGCTTGATGGAGACGGTTCGGCAACGGACCGTGGCGCCCGCGCCGGGTTTTCATGCGCCGGTTGATATAGCCGTGCTGACCGATCGGGGCCGGGCCGAGTTTGCCCGCCTCGAACGCTACGAGCGTTCGCTCGACTGGACCGCGCGCAAGATGCACGACTACGTCGCCGCGGAACACCGAACGGCCGATCTGGAAGTCCGTCCGTAGCGGGCAAATCCGGCAGAAGATCGAGGCGCCGGCATGCCGGCGGGCCATGCCCGCGGTCCGCCGTCGTCGCCGGTAATCGCCGAAAACCGCACGCAGTCTGCCGCCAAAAAAAAGCCCGTATCGCAAGGATACGGGCGTACCGGAATTACTACTGCCACGCTGTGCTGATGGCATTGGTGAGACTGGTTGGAGCCTCGGTGGTTCCCGTGGCTTTGGGCAAGCTTCACATGGCTATTCATTTCCTCGCCACGCCGTGGTATCCCACACGCCTTGAACTCTCCGCTCACCCTTAGCGACGGCGTGGCGCGTCCTCGCGCGGCTGGTCCGGCCGTGCGCGTACATTGCTTGCGATGTCGCCGCGCAAATCGCCGCGTGGCGCGGGCGGCGTGAACTCACGAGGGTGTTCGCCCTGTTGCAATGTCTCCACCCTGGCGGGCCGGTCGGGCCGCCAGTTCCAGCCCGTGGGCCTTTGCTGTGCGAAAGTAGGTGCGGCGATCAGTGAAACGACAATGCCGCACAGAAGCAGGGACATTGGTTTCATGCTGGGCTCCGTTCAAACCTGATTCATCAGATTTGTGTGCATACTCGTACGGTATGCCCAAGAGCGAAAGCGCGCTGTAAGTAATCGTAAATGGATGTTTCACTCGGTGTCGGCGAGCCGGCGGCCGGACGTCCGGCGCGGCGCTGGCGGGCAGCGTACCGTGCACGTGGGTGGACCCTGGCAGGCGCGCTTTCGATAGCGCGGCCCAAGCCGTGTTCGGTCTGCCGGATCGCTGGCCGCTGGATACGCACCGGGCGCCCAGAGGCGCCCGGTGGCAGCACAGCAGTATCAGGCCATCTTGACCGGCGCGCGCCACGATTCCGGATTGGTCCAGAATGCGCCGCGCAGGCGGTCGCGGCTCGGCGGTGCAGGCGGCTTGGCAGCCGTTGCGCCAATCCGGCCGCGCAGCGAGATTTCCCGGCCGCTCGTGCCGAGTCGCTTAACTATTTCGGCGAGCGTACCATCGGCTTGCCACTCGTCGAAACGGCGGCGGCAAGTCGGCGGCGAGGGGTAGCGGCCGGGAAGCTTGGACCAGCCTTCTCCCGTCGATAGTACCCAAAGAACCGCATTGACAACCGCGCGCGCTTCCACGCGTGGCCGACCGCGGCGTTCGCTCCGTGCAGGCTCCGCACAGAACAACGCCTCGACCAGCGCCCACTCGTTGTCTCTCAAATCGTCGAACAGCATCATGTCTCACCTCAGCGAAGCTAACTCCGGTGCGCTGCCCCGCGCCGCGCACTCTCCATGCACTCAATCGCGAGTGCCAGGCGGGGTCGGGCTTGCCACGGTTCTGGTTGTGCAGTCAGGTCCATGGCGCCGACCCAGTGCGCATCCAAATGCACGAAGCGTGCCACCTCTTTAAAAATTTCCTCGAAGTCCCGTAACGTCGGGCCAGCGCGGGCGTTAGTCAGGGGCGTATAAGAATCCAAAAAAGCCGTCCCGCAAATCGGGACAATCACCAATCTTGTGCAATCAGGCCCGCGCAACGTGCGTTTGCGCCTTATTGCTGCATCGCAGCGAAACGATCGCGGCGGTGTGTGGCGCTTAAAGAAACAATACAATGCTCATGAAAGGCCACCATTGATGAGACACCGAGATGAATGTCACACTGCGTCAGCTAAGGGTTTTCATTGAGGTCGCGCGCTTGCAGAGCTTTAGCCGCGCCGGCGACGAGATCGGACTGACGCAGTCCGCGGTAAGCCGGTGCGTGCGGGAACTGGAGGGGGAAATCGGCCTGAAGCTTATCGACCGGACCACCCGCGAGGTGCAGTTGACCGATGTGGGCGGCAATCTGGTTTCGAGCGTGTCGCGTCTCCTGACCGATCTCGACGATGCGTTGCGCGAGATCCGCGAGATCGGCGAGCAGCGGCGCGGGCGGGTGGTGGTGGCGGCGAGCCCGACGATCGCCTGCCGGCTGATGCCCAAAGTGGTTGCGGCGTGCGGCCAGCAGTTTCCGTTTATCACAATGGGATTGCGCGACGACGTGCAAAGCGATGTGGTCCGCAAGGTCAAATCGGGCGAGGTCGATTTCGGCGTCATCATCGGCCCGTTTTCCGCCGACGATCTGCTGAGCGAGCCATTGATGACGGACTCGTTCTGCGTGGTGTCGCGCAGTGATCATCCGCTGGCGGGCAAGACGCGGGTGGCGTGGACGGATCTCGAGGGGCAGCGGCTCGTGATGCTCGATTACGCGTCGGGCAGCCGGCCCATCATCGACGCGGTCATGAACGAGCACGGCGTGAGCGCCACTGTGGTGCAGGAGTTGGGGCATTCGGCGACGGTGTTCGGGCTGGTGGAGGCGGGCGTGGGCGTGAGCGTGCTGCCATGGCTCGCCTTGCCGTTGCCGGCGGATACCTCGCTGGTGGCGCGGCCGCTGGTACCGCGCGCGGAGCGCACGGTCGAACTGGTGCGACGGCGCGACCGGTCGCTCTCGCCGGCAGCGGAGGCGGTGTGGGGCTTGATCCGGCAACTCCCAGCGCGGGCGGAGGATCTGCGCTAGAGACCGCGCAAGCGTGCGAGCCAGGAGGCGAGGCAGCGACCGGGGTTGCCGGTTACGCGTCCTGAAAATGCACGGCACGCTAAACTGTCGCTCTGCCTGAGATTCCGTCCCTACAACCTCACGACCTGAACCGACTCCCCTGGATGCCTTGATGAGCGAATCCGATCTGCCCACGCCTCTCTTACCGAACGCACGCGATGCCGTTCGTGCGCTGCGACCATCCCAGATTCGCGAAGTGGCGAACGCCGGTTTCGGTGTCGAGGACGTGCTGCCGTTCTGGTTCGGCGAGTCGGACCGCGTGACCCCGGAATTCATCCGTACCGCCGCAAGCGAGGCGCTGGCACAGGGCGCCACCTTCTATACGCACAATCTCGGCATTGCCCCGCTGCGTGCGGCACTCGCCGGCTACGTGACGAGCCTGCACGGCGCGACCTCGGCCGACCACATCGCGGTCACGAGCGCCGGGGTGAACGCGTTGATGCTGGCCGCGCAACTGGTCGTAGGCGCCGGCGATCGCGTGGTTGCCGTCACGCCGCTCTGGCCGAATCTGGTCGAAATCCCGAAGATTCTCGGCGCGCACGTCGAAACCGTCGCGCTCAGTTACGGTGCACAAGGCTGGACGCTGGACCTCGAGCGTCTGTTGAGCGCGCTCACGCCGGACACCAGGCTGCTGATGATCAACTCGCCGAACAACCCGACCGGTTGGGTGATGAGCGCCGATCAGCAGCGCGTCGTGCTCGAGCATTGCCGCCGTCACGGCATCTGGATCGTCGCCGACGAGGTCTACGAGCGCCTTTACTATGCCGACGGTGCTGCTCGGACCGCGCCGTCCTTTCTCGATCTGGCCGGGCGCGACGAGCGGGTGATCTGCGTCAATTCGTTCTCGAAGGCGTGGCTGATGACCGGCTGGCGGCTCGGCTGGATCGTTGCCCCGGCGGGATTGATGGACGATCTGGGTAAGCTGGTCGAATACAACACCTCGTGTGCGCCGGCGTTCGTGCAGCAGGCGGGCATCGTCGCCGTGCAGCAGGGCGAATCGTTTACCCAGCAACTGGTGGCCGACCTGAAGACCTCGCGCGATCACCTGGTGCGGGCGTTGTCCGCGCTGCGGGGTGTCGACGTGAAGGCGCCGCCCGGTTCGATGTACCTGTTCTTTTCGCTGCCCGGTGCGGCGCACAGTCTCGCCTTGTGCAAGGCGCTGGTGCGCGAGGTCGGGCTCGGCGTCGCGCCGGGCAGCGCGTTTGGTCCGGAAGGCGAGGGGTTTGTGCGCTGGTGCTATGCCTGCGACACGGCCCGGCTCGATGCGGGCGTCGCGCGGCTTCAGACGTTCCTTGGCCGGCATGCCGCAGGCTGAATCCGCTGGGTGCGCCCTCTGGCAGACCGGCCAGCCGGCCTTTGTTTTGTGCGGGTTTTGGACCCGTCGGCCTTTAAAGAGCGAAAAGGGATGAAAAGCGGGAATCGTCGGGATTTCGTCTTTACGCACTGAATGTTTTTGCGTAATATGGCGTTCAGTCACGCGATTCCTTTCAGGAATATCGCTGCTCCGTCCGGCTGGGTATGGCTCGATTGCCTGTTTCGCCTCCCCCCGGTGCGTGCTCCCATCAATATGACCGATCAGAATCGGGCGAGCGCGTCTTCAGTTCCAAATCGTCTGTTTGATCCGGTTCTTTGACCACAGGGTCTGACCTAGCTGCATGAATACCCAAGAGGCGAAGATCGTCCTCGAGACTGCCTTGATCTGTGCGCAGGAGCCTTTAAAGCTCGGTGATCTGCGCAAGCTCTTTGCCGACGGTGTGTCGGCAGATACGGTTCGCACGTTGCTCGAAGACCTGAAGCGGGATTGGTCTGGACGGGGTGTGGAATTGGTCGGGCTGGCGTCGGGCTGGCGTTTTCAAAGTAAGCCTGCGATGCGTTCGTATCTGGATCGTCTGCATCCCGAGAAACCGCCGAAATATTCGCGCGCCGTTCTCGAGACGCTGGCGATTATTGCGTATCGGCAGCCTGTCACGCGCGGCGATATCGAAGAGATTCGCGGTGTGACCGTGAACACGCAGGTTGTGAAGCAACTCGAGGATAGGGGCTGGATCGAAGTGATCGGCCATCGCGATGTGCCGGGCCGTCCCGCACTGTATGCGACCACCCGGCAGTTTCTCGACGACCTCGGCCTGAAGGCGCTCGACGAATTGCCGCCGTTGGACGATCCGTCGGCGCAGTTGAACGCCGATCTGCTCGGCCAGCATGCGATCGAGTTTCCGGACGCTGTTGCGCAGGGCGATGGCGATGAGGCGGACGCCGCGATTGATGCCGTAGCGAGCCATGCAGATACCGGGGTAGCTGAAGAAACGGTGGGAGAAGTGGCAGCCGAAGCCTCTGGCGACGTCGCGGCAGCAGACCGTGCAGATGCACCAGTGGCAGTCGAGCAGCCCGTTGCAGCGGCTTTGAACAGTGCCCACGACGCCGATGAGCCAACGTTCGTCGAGCCTGTTGACGTCCCCGCAGGTCATGCGGAAGAAACAGAGGCACCGGCGGGAACGGAAATAGCTGGCGTGGCAGATGAGGCCAATGACACCGCCGGCGAAGCCCACGCCGAACCGCAAGCTGATGTAGAGCCGCAAGCCGACGCCGCTGCAAGCACGGCAAGCACCACCGGCGCCGCTCATGCTGCACAAGATCAGGACCCGGTCTCCCAGGCCGGTCCCGCAATACCCGCGCACGATTCGGGCGTACTCCGCAGTACGGAGTACGCCGTCGAGTCGAACCCGACACGTGTGGCGCACAGCGATCCTGAAGATCGCCGCGATGCCGCACAGGACGCGGGCGTACTGACCGACGACGAAAACGAGTCGCGCAGCGCCTGACGTAACGAACTTTGCCGCGCCCGCAATGGGCGCGCGCGACCTGACATTTTGAGGTTGTTTTGACTGATACCCACGATACCGATTCGTCCGAATCCGAGCACGCCGTGCAATCCGCGCGTGCCGGCGAAACGCGTACTTCGCAAGCGCCGGCTGGCGAGACTGATCGCCCGGCGCACGCTGAAGGCGCGGAGGGCGAAGAACGTCCGCGCCGCGGACTGCGCCGCGGGCCGCGTAGCCTGATCGCACGTCGTCGCGCGGGGGCGAAGAACAAGGGCGCCGAAGGTTCGCCCGAGCCGGTCGTGACGGAAGCGCCGCCGGACGGCGAAGTGGTGGCGCAGGTGCGCATGCCGCGCAAGGAACCGGGCTCGAAGGGCCAAGGTCCGCGTCGCAATGCAGGCGCTAAGCGCGAAGGCGCGGCGCACCGGGAGGGCGGCCCGCGTGAAGGCGCTCCCCGCGAAGGCGGTCAGCCGCGTGAAGGTGGCCGGCCGCGTCAGAACCGCCGCGGCGATGCGCCGGTCGTGGCAGCACCGGCAACGGATGCCAGCCAGGACGATCTGTTCTCGTACGTGACCTCGCCAGCGTTCGACGCGGACAACAGCACCACCGGTGGCGTGCGCGCCCCGATGCTGCGTCGTGGCAAGCCGGCTGCACCCAAGCGCGTGCTGTCGCCGGATGACGACGCACCCAAGCTGCACAAGGTGCTCGCCGAAGCGGGCATGGGCTCGCGCCGCGACATGGAAGAGCTGATCATCGCGGGCCGCGTCTCGGTCAACGGCGAGCCGGCCCATATCGGCCAGCGCATCATGCCGACCGACCAGGTCCGCATCAATGGCAAGCCGGTCAAACGCAAGCTGCAGAACAAGCCGCCGCGCGTGCTGCTGTATCACAAACCGACCGGCGAAATCGTCAGCCACGCGGATCCGGAAGGCCGTCCGTCGGTCTTCGACAAGCTGCCGCCGATGAAAACCGCCAAGTGGCTCGCGGTCGGCCGTCTTGACTTCAACACCGAAGGCCTGCTTATGCTGACCACCTCGGGCGACCTTGCGAACCGCTTCATGCACCCGCGTTACAGCGTCGAGCGCGAGTACGCGGTGCGTGTGGTCGGTGAGCTGGCCGAAGGGATGCGTCAGAAGCTGTTGCACGGCGTCGAGCTCGAAGACGGTCCGGCGAATTTCCTGCGCATCCGCGATGGCGGCGGCGAGGGCACGAACCACTGGTATCACGTTGCACTGGCCGAAGGCCGCAACCGCGAAGTGCGCCGCATGTTCGAGGCAGCCGGCCTGATGGTGAGCCGCCTGATCCGTACCCGTCATGGTCCGATCTCCCTGCCTAAGGGCTTGAAGCGTGGTCGTTGGGAAGAGCTTGAGGACAATCAGGTGCGCAGCCTGATGGCGTCGGTCGGCCTGAAGGCCACCAGCGAAGAGAAGGGCGGTCGCAGCGCGGCCCCCGAGCGCAAGCAGCCGGATCCGATGCAGACGTCGATGGGCTTCATCAATCGCGAACCGGTGCTGATGTCGCACGGCCGTTTCGACCAGCAACCGCCGCGTGGCGGCGGCGGTCAGCGGCGCGGCGCGGCGGGCGGCGGTTTTGGCGGCGGCACGGGGGGGGCAGGCTTTGGCGGCGGCTACGGCCGTGGCGCCGGTCGCGGCGCCAGCACGGGTTTTACCGGCCCGATGAGCAGCGGCAGCGGTGCGAACACGCCGCGCGGCGGCGGCGGACGTGATGTCGACGGCAATCGTGCGCCGTCGGGCAGCGGCAATCGCGCACCGGGCGGCGCTGGCAAGCGCGCCGGCGCGGCGGGTGGCAATCCCGGCAACGGTGGTGGCCGCGGGCCGGGCGCCGGTAATCGCGGCGGTGGTCCGAACCGTTCGGGCGGCGGCAATCCGAACGCCGGTGCGAATCGCGGCGGCGCTCCACGTGGTCGCTCGCGCGGCCGCTAGGCGGTGACTGGCGAGCGCGCACGGCGCCGCCAGCTTCAGACTCAACCGGCATGGATGAACGCGTGCCATGCACGCGAAGAAAAAAGTGCCGGATAAGGGGGTGGTCCTACCGCGATCGAACCCCCTGAGTCGGACCGGACAGCTTGCAGAAGACGCGTCGCGCCTCCATTTCCACAAAAGATTGCAGTGAAATCAAGCGGAAATGCGGGTTTCACGCGCGCTGCCGGTTTGCGTTTGTCCCGAAAAATGGCTACAATCGCAGAGTCGCTGGGCGTGCGGCTTTTCATGTGCGGCTCAGATGCGACCACCGGCAATAAGATGATGGGCGTTTCGCCCATTTTTTTTTGCCGCTTCGTTTGTGGTTCGGCATCTCGGGTAGCAGGAACGTGCGCCGGCTTGGCGCGCGGCCCGCAGGTTGTTTGCAGGTAAAACCGGCAGGCTTGCCGCGCGAACATCTTAGAGGGCACTGTGCAACTGACGGAACTGATTGAAACCACGGTCGTGGGTCTCGGCTACGAGCTCGTCGACCTTGAGCGCACCGGGCGCGGCATGCTGTGTATCTACATCGACCAGCCGGCCGGCATCGCAATCGAAGATTGCGAGAAGGTCACGCGTCAGCTCCAGCACGTTCTGACGGTCGAAAATATCGATTACGAGCGGCTTGAAGTGTCGTCGCCGGGTCTCGACCGTCCGCTGAAAAAACTGGCGGATTTCGAACGCTTCGCAGGCAGCGAAGTGGCAATTACATTGAAAAAGCCATTGGACGGACGGAAATCGTACCGGGGCATCCTGCATGCTCCGCAAGGCGAAACGATCGGTCTGGAATTTGAAGGGAAGGAAGGCGCCGCGATGCTCGATTTCACGCTCGCGGACATCGATAAAGCACGCCTCGTTCCGAAAGTTGACTTTAGGAGCCGCAAACAATGAGTCGCGAAGTGTTGATGCTGGTGGATGCGCTGGCACGCGAGAAGAACGTCGACAAAGACGTGGTATTTGCCGCGCTTGAAGCGGCTCTCGCTTCGGCCTCCAAGAAACTCTTCGAAGAAGATGCGGACATCCGCGTCCATATCGACCGTGAAAGCGGCGAACACGAAACGTTCCGCCGCTGGCGTGTGGTGCCGGACGAAGCCGGTCTGCAAGAGCCGGATCAGGAAATCCTGCTGTTCGAAGCACGTGAGCAAAAGGCTGACGCGCAGCTCGACGACTACATCGAAGAACCGGTGCCGTCGATCGAATTCGGCCGTATCGGCGCGCAGGCCGCCAAGCAAGTGATCCTGCAGAAGGTGCGCGACGCCGAACGCGAGCAGATCCTGAACGACTTCCTGGAGCGCGGCGAGAACATCATGACCGGCACGGTCAAGCGCCTCGACAAGGGGAATTTCATCGTCGAGTCGGGCCGTGTCGAAGCGCTCTTGCGCCGTGACCAGCTGATTCCGAAGGAAAACCTGCGCGTGGGCGACCGCGTGCGCGCTTACATCGCCAAGGTCGATCGCACCGCTCGCGGTCCGCAGATCGAACTTTCGCGTACGGCGCCTGAATTCCTGATGAAGCTGTTCGAGATGGAAGTGCCTGAAATTGAGCAAGGTCTGCTCGAAATCAAGGCAGCGGCGCGTGATCCGGGCGTGCGCGCCAAGATCGGCGTGATCGCATACGACAAGCGCATCGATCCGATCGGCACCTGCGTCGGCATTCGCGGTTCCCGCGTGCAGGCGGTGCGCAACGAGCTCGGTGGCGAAAACGTCGACATCGTGCTATGGTCAGAGGATCCCGCCCAGTTTGTGATCGGCGCGCTCGCGCCGGCAGCCGTGCAGTCGATCGTCGTCGATGAAGAAAAGCATTCGATGGACGTCGTCGTCGACGAAAACGAACTGGCGGTCGCAATCGGCCGCAGCGGCCAGAACGTGCGTCTTGCCAGCGAACTCACCGGCTGGCAGATCAATATCATGACGCCGGACGAATCTGCGCAAAAGCAGAATCAGGAACGCGGTGTTCTGCGTGACCTGTTCATGGCTCGTCTCGATGTCGACGAAGAAGTGGCTGACATCCTGATCGACGAAGGCTTTACGAGTCTCGAAGAGATCGCTTATGTGCCGCTCAACGAGATGCTCGAGATCGAAGCGTTCGACGAAGACACCGTTCACGAACTGCGTAATCGCTCACGCGATGCGTTGTTGACGATGGCGATCGCGAACGAAGAAAAGGTCGAGAATGTCGCACTCGACCTGAAGAGCCTGGACGGCATCGACGCCGACCTGCTCGCCAGGCTGGCCGAACACCAGATTCATACGCGTGACGATCTGGCCGAGCTGGCTGTAGATGAATTGGTCGAGATGACCGCGATGGAAGAGGATGCCGCTAAGGCGTTGATCATGAAAGCACGTGAACATTGGTTCCAGTGAGAAATGACCATGGCGCACTAAATTGAAGCGGCCATCAGGCCGCATGACACGATGCTAACCGCAAGGAATCGGTCCTTGCATTAAGAGGAATGAATGGCGAGTAACAACGTAGCCCAATTTGCCGCGGAACTGAAAATGCCTGCAGGCGTGCTGCTTGAGCAGCTGCAGGCAGCAGGCGTTACCAAAGCGAGCGAAGACGACACCCTGTCCGAGACGGACAAGGCGCGTCTGCTCGACCACTTGCGCAAGTCTCACGGCTCGACTGATGCGGACAAGCGCAAGATCACGCTGACGAAACGGCATACGTCGGAGATCAAGCAATCCGACGCGACGGGTAAGGCTCGTACCATTCAGGTCGAGGTGCGCAAGAAGCGCACGTTCGTCCGCCGCGACGAAGCGGGTGGCGAAGGCGGCGATGCATCGAATCATGTGGCAGAGGCCGACACCGATACGGACGACCTGGAACTTCAGCGTCGCGAGGAAGAAGCGCGTCATGAGGCCGAGCTGCTCGAAAAGCAGGCTCAGGAGCTGAAGGCCCGTCAGGAGCAGCTCGAGCGCGAAGAGGCAGAGCGCCAGGCGCGTGAGCAGGCTGCTGAAGCCGAGCGCCGCCGTGCGGAAGAGGAAGCGGCGAAGAAGCGTGCCGCGGTCGCAGCAGAAGCTGTCGCGCAGAAGAAGGCCGAGCAGGTTGTGCAGGTTGCCCAACCCGCCGCGGCGCCGGCTGTCGCAAGCGAGCAGGACGACGAACGCGCGGCAGCAGAACGTGCCGCGCAACGCGAAGCCGCGAAGAAGGCGGAGGACGCCGCGCGTCTGGCTGCTGAAAAGACGCGCGCCGAGCAGGAAGAAGTGAGCAAGCGCCGTGCAAAGGCGGAAGCCGAAGCGGCCGCGATTCGCGAGATGATGAGCACGCCGCGCAAGGCCCAGGTCAAGGCGCCGGAACCGGCACCGGCGGCCAAGCCCGTTGAAGCCCCCAAGGCTGTGGAAGCCAAGGGCACGCTGCACAAGCCGGCCCGTCCGGAAGGCACAGCACCGGCACGTCCGGCAGCGAAGAAGCCGGCTGCGGCAGCACCGGCCGCCACAACGGCACCGTCGGCTGGCGACAAAAAGAAGCCGGGCGCCGGCAAGGGCGGCTGGCAGGACGACGCAGCGAAGCGCCGCGGCATCAAGACGCGTGGCGATACGAGCGGCGGTGTCGATCGCGGCTGGCGCGGTGGCCCGAAGGGTCGCGGCAAGCATCAGGATCAGAACACCACGTTCCAGGCTCCGACCGAACCGATCGTGCGTGAAGTGCACGTGCCGGAAACGATTACGGTTGCCGATCTTGCCCACAAGATGGCTGTGAAGGCGTCGGAAGTCATCAAGTCGATGATGAAGCTCGGCCAGATGGTTACGATCAACCAGATGCTGGATCAGGAAACGGCGATGATCATCGTCGAGGAACTGGGCCACCACGCGGTTGCGGCCAAGCTGGACGATCCGGAAGCGATGCTGGTCGAAGGTGGCGAAACCACCGACGCAGAACTGCTGCCGCGTCCGCCGGTGGTAACCGTGATGGGTCACGTCGACCACGGCAAGACGTCGTTGCTCGACTACATCCGCCGCGCCAAGGTGGCAGCGGGTGAAGCGGGCGGGATTACGCAGCACATCGGTGCGTACCACGTGGAAACGCCGCGCGGCGTGATCACGTTCCTCGACACGCCGGGTCACGAGGCCTTCACGGCCATGCGTGCTCGCGGTGCCAAGGCTACCGACATCGTGATTCTGGTGGTCGCAGCCGACGACGGTGTGATGCCGCAGACGAAGGAAGCGATCGCCCACGCGAAGGCTGGCGGCGTGCCGCTCGTCGTCGCCATCAACAAGATCGACAAGCCGGATGCGAATCTGGAGCGCGTCAAGCAGGAACTCGTCGCGGAAGGCGTCGTGCCGGAAGAGTACGGTGGCGAATCGCCGTTCGTGCCGGTGTCGGCCAAGACCGGTGCAGGCATCGACGATCTGCTCGAAAACGTGCTGCTGCAGGCCGAAGTGCTGGAACTGAAGGCACCGGTTGAAGCGCCGGCCAAGGGTCTGGTCATTGAAGCGAAGCTCGATAAGGGTAAGGGGCCGGTTGCAACGATCCTCGTCCAGTCGGGTACGCTGAACCGCGGCGACGTGGTGCTCGCAGGCAGCGCTTATGGCCGCGTGCGCGCCATGCTCGACGAAACTGGCAAGCCGACCAAGTCGGCCGGTCCGTCGATTCCGGTTGAGATTCAAGGTCTGTCGGAAGTGCCGCAGGCTGGCGAAGAGGTCATCGTCATGCCGGACGACCGCAAGGCGCGTGAAGTCGCACTGTTCCGTCAAGGCAAGTTCCGCGACGTCAAGCTGGCCAAGCAACAGGCCGCCAAGCTCGAGAACATGCTGGAACAGATGGGCGAAGGCGAAGTGCAATACCTGCCGCTTATCGTCAAGGCCGACGTGCAAGGTTCGCAGGAAGCGCTGGTGCAATCGCTGCAAAAGCTCTCCACGGACGAAGTGCGCGTGCAGATCGTGCACGGCGCGGTGGGTGGCATCAGCGAAAACGACGTCAACCTGGCAACGGCTTCGAAGGCGGTCATCATCGGCTTCAACACCCGGGCGGATGCCCAGGCGCGCAAGCTGGCGGAGTCCAACGGTATCGACATTCGCTACTACAACATCATCTATGACGCTGTGGATGAAGTGAAGGCTGCGATGTCGGGCATGCTGGCACCGGAGAAGCGCGAGGTCGTGACCGGTATGGTCGAAGTGCGTCAGGTCTTCAAGGTACCGAAGATCGGTGCAGTGGCCGGTTGTATGGTCACGGATGGCTTCGTCAAGCGCTCGTCGTCGGTGCGCGTGCTGCGCAACAACGTCGTGATTCACACGGGCGAGCTCGATTCGCTCAAGCGCTTCAAGGACGACGTCAAGGAAGTGCGTCAGGGCTTCGAGTGCGGTATGTCGATCAAGAACTTCAACGACATCGTCGAAGGCGACCAGTTCGAAGTCTTCGAAGTCACCGAAGTCGCGCGTTCGCTGTAATTCAGGCGCAACGCGGAAGGGGCGGGGCGGGCGCTTGGCGCCTCGCTCCGCCCCTTGTTTTTTTGCCTGCGCGCTTGTGCTCGTGTGAGCTTGCGGCCCCCAATGCCGCGACGCGAACCTCATTGCTATCCGCCTGAGCGGATCACGGATTCACCATGCCTAAGAAACGTACTTCTCCCAATCGCAACGTGCAGATCGCCGATCAGATCCAGCGCGATCTGTCCGAGCTGCTGCGCGAGGTCAAGGACCCGCGCATCGGCATCGTCACGATCCAGAGCGTCGAGTTGACGCCGGACTACGCGCACGCCAAGGTCTACTTCACGACGCTGACGGGCGACCCGCAGCAGACGCTGGAAGCGCTGCAGCACGCGGCCGGCCATCTCCACAATCAGCTGTTCAAGCGCTTGCATATCCACACCGTGCCGACGCTGCATTTCCACTATGACAAGACGATCGAACAGGCGGTGGAGATGTCGCGCCTGATCGACGAGGCGAACGCTTCCCGCGCGAAAGAAGACTGATCGCGCGCGGTTTTACGTATGGTTGCTGATTCTCCGTTCGCCCTCATTTTCTTGCTATGACCGCACCTCAACGGCCCCGTGTGCCGCGTCGCGTGCTCGACGGCGTGTTGCTGCTCGACAAGCCCATTGGCCTGTCGAGTAACGACGCCCTGATTCGGGCCAAGCGTCTCTATCTGGCGAAGAAGGCCGGCCATACCGGCACGCTCGACCCGCTCGCTACCGGTTTGCTGCCGCTGTGCTTCGGCGAGGCGACCAAGTTCTCGCAGGATCTGCTCGAAGCCGACAAGACCTATGAGGCCACGATGCGCCTCGGCATCCGCACGGCTACCGGCGACGCCGAAGGCGAGGCGATCGAGACGCGCGAGGTCACCTGCGACGAGCCGGCGGTCGTGGCTGCGATGGCACGCTTTCGCGGCGAGATCGTGCAGGTGCCGCCGATGTATTCGGCGCTCAAGCGCGACGGCAAGCCTTTGTACGAGTACGCGCGCGCCGGCCAGGTGGTGGAGCGGGAAGGGCGCCAGGTGACGATTCACGCACTCGATATGCTGGCCTGTGCGTTGCCCGACGTCACGTTTCGCGTAACCTGCAGCAAGGGTACGTATGTGCGCACGCTGGCTGAGGATATCGGCGAAGCGCTCGGTTGCGGCGCGCATCTGGTGGCATTGCGACGCACCGGTGTTGGCGCGCTGACGCTGGAAAACGCGGTAACGCTCGATGCGCTGTCCGACGCCGCCGAAGGCGAGCGCGATCACTGGCTGCAGCCGGTCGACGCGTTGCTGTCGACTTTTCCGTCTGTCGAGCTTGATGCCGATGCGACGCGCCGGTTTCTGCATGGCCAGCGGCTGCGTCTTGCCGACCTGACTTTGAGCGGCGAGGCAGCCAACGCCGAGCGCGTGCGAGTCTATGCGGCAGCGGGTCGATTGCTGGGGGTCGCGAAGCTGGGCGAAGGCGTGCTCGCGCCGGAGCGGCTGGTGGTGACCGCAGAGACCTGATGAACCGGCGTTAAAGGCACACGCAGACACAAAAAAGGCGGTACCGCATCAGTGCGGTACCGCCTTTTTCTTTGCTGCGAGTTTGATCTGAAGACTGGCGGCGGCCAAAAAAACACTGACTCCAGCCCCGTCAACCCGACCACTCCCTCAGTGCGCCGCCGCCGCTGCCGCACCGGCATCGCCGCCGGCACGCTCAGGCTTGGTGATCCAGATCAGCGCAATCAGCGCGACGAAAATCCCCGCCGAGATGAAGAACAGATCGTTCACCCCCAACTGCGCGGCCTGTTGCGACACCATGTTGTTGAACAGACCGTACGCTTGCGGCTGACTAAACCCGGCCGCGCCCATCTGACGAATCGACTGATCGAACGCCGGGTTGTACGGATTGGCCTGGGCGGTCAGTTGCGCGTGGTGCAGGATCGTGCGGTGATCCCAGGCGGTCTGGAAAATCGACGTGCCGATCCCGCCGCACATGATCCGCACGAAGTTCGACAGTCCCGACGCTGCCGGAATCCGGTTGCCCGGCAAACCCGACAGCGTGATCGACACGAGCGGAATGAAGAACCCGGCCATGCCGATGCCCTGGATCAGCGTGGGGACCAGCAACGAATACGTATCGACGCCGGTCGTATAGCGCGAGCGCATCCAGAAACACAGCGCGAACACCAGGAACGACGCCGTGGCGATGTAGCGCGGATCGGTACGCGGCAGGATTTTGCCGGTGATCGGCGAGAGCAGCACCGCGAAAAAGCCGACCGGCGCCATCACGAGGCCGGCGTTGGTCGCGGTATAGCCCAGATCGGTCTGCAGCCATAGCGGCAACAAGACGAGATTGCCGAAGTAGAGCCCGTAGCCGATCGAAAGCGCCACCGTGCCGCCGGTGAAATTTCGCCTGCTGAAGAGCGACAGGTCGACCACCGGGTGCTCCGCGGTCAGCTCCCAGACGATAAAAAACGCGAGTGCAATCACCGCGGTCAACGCGAGCACCACGACTGTGGTCGACGCGAACCAGTCGAGGTCCTTCCCCTTGTCGAGCATCACCTGCAACGAGCCCACCCAGATGATTAGCAGCGCAAGTCCCACGCCGTCGATCGGCGCCTTGCGGACCACCGAATCGCGCTTGCGGAAGATCGCCCACGTGGCGATCGCGGCGACCGCGCCGACTGGGATGTTGACGTAGAAAATCCACGGCCACGAGATGTTGTCCGAGATCCAGCCGCCCAGGATCGGTCCGGCCACCGGCGCAATCAGCGTGGTCATGGCCCACATCGAGAGCGCCATGGGCGCCTTCGCGCGTGGATAGCTGGCGAGCAACAGGGTTTGCGACAGCGGGATCATAGGGCCGGCCACGGCGCCTTGCAGCACGCGCGAGGCGAGCAGGAAGGGCAGCGTCGGAGCCAGGCCGCACATCCACGACGAGATCACGAACAGGATGATCGACGCCATGAACAGGCGCACCTGGCCGATACGCTCGGTGAGCCAGCCGGTCAGCGGCACGGAGATCGCGTTCGCCACCGCGAACGAGGTGATCACCCATGTACCCTGGTCGGACGAGACGCCGAGATCCCCGGAGATCGACGGGATCGACACGTTCGCAATCGAGGTGTCGAGCACGTTCATGAAAACGGCGAGCGACACCGCGATGGTGCCGATCACCAGTTGCGCCCCCTCTAAAGGCGGATGAGGGATTGGCGCTTGAGCCTGAGCCATGTATTAGAAACCTTGTTTAAACGTGGCGCGGCTTACATTGCCTTGGCTGGTGCCTTCGTATCACGGGCGGCGACCGACTTTTGTGCGCCGCCGTTCGGGCCGGCGTTTTCGGCAATCACGCGGGCGATTTCGGCGTCGGCCTCGTCACCGTACTTGTCGAACACATTGGTCTGATAAACCGTGTTCTGTGCGTCACCCAGCTGGCCGCCGTTTTCGTCCTTGATGCTGACGTCGACGTTCATCGACAGGCCGATCCGCAGCGGATGCTTTTCGAGCTCTTGCGGGTCAAGCTGGATTCGCACCGGCAGACGCTGCACAACCTTGATCCAGTTGCCCGTCGCGTTCTGCGCCGGCAGCAGCGAGAAGGCCGAGCCCGTGCCGGCCGAGAAACCGACCACCTTGCCGTGGAACACGACCGATGAACCGTACACGTCGGCGGTCAGTTCAACCGGCTGGCCGATGCGCATGTGCTTCAGTTGCACTTCCTTGAAGTTGGCGTCGACCCACACGCCGTTCAGCGGCACGATCGCCATCAGCGGATTGCCCGGCGAGACGCGCTGGCCAACCTGTACCGAGCGCTTCGCGACGTAGCCGGTGACCGGCGCCGGCAGCGTGTTACGGGCGTTCGCGAGATAGGCGTCGCGGACTTTGGCGGCAGCGGCTTCCACGTTCGGGTGATCGGCAATCGTGGTGTTGGCCGTGAGGGCGCGGTTCGAGGCGAGTTGCTGTTTGGCGGCGTCGAGGGCGGCCTGCGCGCTCTTCACGGCATCACGGGCGTGCGAGATCTCTTCCTGCGACACGGCGCCGGTCTGGGCGATCGTCATGCGGCGGCGCAGGTCATCCTGAGCGCGCGACAGATCGGCCTCGCGCACTTCAACTTGCGCCTGATACTGGTTGTCGTCGGCGAACAGGCCGCGCACCTGGCGCACCACCTGGCCGAGATTCGCTTCGGACTGTTGCAGCGCGACGCGCGCGTCAGCCGGGTCCAGCACGACGACCGGGTCGCCCGCCTTGACGGTCTGGGTGTCGTCGGCATTGACCGCGATGACCGTGCCGGTCACTTGCGGCGTGATCTGCACCACGTTGCCGTTCACATACGCGTCGTCAGTCGACTCGTGGAAGCGCGCAACCAGGAAGTAGTACAGCCCGTAGGCGATCGCGGCAATCAGGATCACGATGACGAGCAACGTCATCATGCGCTTGCGTTTGCCGGAGTTCGCCGTTTGCGCGCTGGCGGCAGGTTGCTGGGGGGTGCTCATTGATATGCTCCGTATTCTCTCAATCTGCGTCGTTTATTCGGGTGGGCACTCGGATTCAGTTCGCTGCAGCCTGGGCCGCGGGTGCGGCTGACGCTGTGGCCGGTGCCTCGGCCGCGCCATCGTTGGGGGGCACGGCAAGGCCGGTCTGCGTTGCGTCGAAACCGCCGCCCAGTGCCTTGATCAGGCCAATCTGCATGTCACGGCGTCGCATTTTCAGGTTCGTCACCGTCTGTTCGGCGGCGAGGCGATTCTGGTCGGCATTCAGCACCTGCAATTGCTCCGACAGGCCCGCCTTATAGCGGATCACGGCAAGCTGATAAGCCTTGGTCGACGCGTCGAGCGCGCGCTGCGCGTCACCCGACTGCTGGTCGATCGAGCGGATCGTCGAGATTTGCGTGGCCACTTCCGACAGCGCGTTGATCAGCGTCTGGTTGTAGTTCGCCACATCGAGGTCGAAGTCGGCGTAGCGGCCTTTCAGTTGCGAGCGCAGGGCGCCGGCATCGAAGATCGGCAGGTGAACGGCCGGCCCAAATTGCATCTGGCGGCTCGCCGAAGTCAGGAATCTGCCCCAGCCGAACGCATCGAAACCGAAGCCGGCCGACAGATTGACGTCCGGGAAAAACTCCGCCTTGGCTTCCTTCACGTCGTGTATCTCGGCTTCGACCTGCCAGCGTGCGGCCACGATATCCGGGCGGCGTGATACCAGATCGGCCGGCACGTTATCCGGCAGCGTCACCGTGTTGCCGGCCGTCAGGACCGGCTTGGCGATCTGCAGCCCGCGATCGGGCCCCTTACCGAGCAAGGCGCCTAACTGGTAGCGCACGGTGGTGATCTGGCCGTCGAGGTCGGTCACGTTGGCCTGGCTCGTGGCAATGTTGCCGTTCGCGGTCTGGCGCTCGACATTGGTGTCGAGGCCGGCGACGACGCGCCCGTTGGTGATTCGCCCGATATCCTGGCGATTGGCGATTTCACGCGCGGCGATATCGCGCAGCGCGTACAACTGCGCGAGCTGGTTGTAGGTGCTGGCGACGGACGCCGCCAGCGTCACACGCGCCTGCTGCAGGTCCGCTTCAGTCGCTTTTTCCTGCGACACGGCCTGGCCCAGGCGCTGGCGGTTCTTGCCCCACAGGTCGAGATCCCACGAGGCGCTGGCCAGCACGTTGTTTTCGCTATACCAGGTGCCGCCGTAGGGCGGCGGATAGATCGAGTTGGCCGAGAACATCTCGCGGTTCCACGAGTAGCTGCCGTTGACCTTCGGATAGAGCGCCGAGCGCGAGCTTTCGATGTACGACGAAGCCTTGGCGATGCGCGCCTGCGCCTGGGCGATCGACGGGCTGCCTTCCAGCGCCTCCGCGATCAGTTGCGGCAGTTGCGGGTCGCCGAACTGGTTGGCCCAATCGAGCGACGGCCACTGGCCACCCTGCGACGGCAGGCTCTGGCCGGACTCGTACTGCGCCGGCGACGACATCTGCTTGTCGCTCTTGATACCGCTGTAGTTCGCGCACCCCGTGAGGGCAAGCGCCGCCACCGCCGCGGTGACAGCGGCCCGGCACGACAACGCGGGCGCGGACAGGGAAAGGGATTTCATCGCTCGACTCTTTTGAGTGTCAGTTGATTGTAATGATGGACGCTGCAAACAGCTTATGACGATTTGCCGTCTGAATTTATTGTCGCGTCACGGGTTATGCCCGATAGATCACAGCCGCTGTTGGTCAGCACACGGCGCAGCATGCTTTTCAGAAAGCCCACTTCTTCCGGCGTAAAACCGGCGAGCAGGTTATCGATCACGCCGTTGAAGATGGCGGGCATGCGTACCGCGATACTCTGGCCCTCGGGCGTCAACGCGAGCCGCACGACCCGGCGGTCTTCGTTGCTGCGCACCCGAGTCAGGAGGCCGCGCTTCTCCAGTCGGTCCACCAGACGGGTGACTGCGCTGGCGTCGATACCGTATTCACGGGCCAATTCCGCGGCGAGCAGGCACTTGCCGCTGGCTACCATGAACAGGATGCTAGCTTGCTGGCTGGTGATGCCGAGCTCGGCCATGGTCCGCTGCGTGACCAGGTTCGACAGCGTCGATCTCGTGCGCGAAATCAGATAGCCGACGCTTTCGCCTAGCTGATAAGCGCTGATTTCCGGCGGCGGCGTGGGGGTCTGATCCGTCATGATTCTCATGCGATTGCAATGGTTGACTAAGCAGGATTATAAAACTCCGTTAGTTGACGCGGCAAGCGTTATTGCAGCTTAGGCAAGGATCTTTACCGACTCCGGCTATTAAAAGAGACGGCGTGACTGTGGGACACTCGGGCCGGAAGGGCCGCCGCTATTGGCCATCAGGCCAGGTGATTGGTGTGAGGAATGGAGCAGGAAATCTGTCGGGCGGGAGGGGTGCCGCTGTCGGCGCGCGCGGGAGTGCATGACAGCGAGTAAGGGAATACCAGAGAACCTTAATCTGCGCGTGCTACAATATTGGGTTCCCAAAAGTGCGCTTTGGGCTTTGTTGGCTTTGTACACAATGCTGCAGCTGGCGCACTCAACTGTCTTCAGGCTCCTATGACTCGCGCCCTACGCAACATCGCCATTATTGCCCACGTCGACCACGGCAAGACTACACTCGTCGACCAGCTGCTCCGTCAGACTGCCACGTTCCGCGACAACCAGCAGGTTGTCGAGCGCGTGATGGACTCGAACGACATCGAAAAGGAACGTGGCATCACGATCCTGTCGAAGAACTGCGCGGTCGAATACGAAGGTACGCACATCAACATCGTCGACACGCCGGGCCACGCCGACTTCGGCGGCGAAGTGGAGCGCGTGCTGTCCATGGTCGACTCGGTGCTGTTGCTGGTCGACGCCGTAGAAGGTCCGATGCCGCAAACGCGCTTCGTGACCAAGAAGGCGCTGGCGCTCGGCCTGAAGCCGATCGTGGTGATCAACAAGGTTGACCGCCCGGGCGCGCGGATCGACTGGGTGATCAACCAGACCTTCGACCTGTTCGACAAGTTGGGCGCAACGGACGAGCAGCTCGACTTCCCGATCGTCTACGCGTCGGGCCTCAATGGCTATGCCGGCTTGACCCCGGACGTGCGCGAAGGCGACATGCGTCCGCTGTTCGAGGCCGTGCTGGAACACGTGCCGGTTCGCCCGGCGGATCCGGAAGCGCCGCTGCAGTTGCAAATCACCTCGCTGGATTATTCGTCATACGTCGGCCGTATCGGCGTGGGCCGCATCACGCGTGGCCGCATCAAGCCGGGCATGGCCGTGGCTGTGCGTTCGGGCCCGGATGGCGCGATCCTCAACCGCAAGATCAACCAGGTGCTGTCGTTCAAGGGTCTCGAGCGCGTCCAGGTGGACTCGGCTGAGGCAGGCGACATCGTGCTGATCAACGGTATTGAAGAAATCGGCATTGGCGTGACCATCTGCGCACCGGAAGCTCCGGAAGCGCTGCCGATGATCACGGTCGACGAGCCGACCCTGACGATGAACTTTCTCGTGAATTCGTCGCCGCTGGCTGGCCGTGAAGGCAAGTTCGTGACGAGCCGTCAGATTCGTGACCGCCTGTTCAAGGAGCTGAACCACAACGTCGCGCTGCGCGTGAAGGAAACGGGCGACGAAACCACGTTCGAAGTGGCAGGCCGCGGCGAACTGCACCTGACCATTCTCGTGGAAAACATGCGCCGTGAAGGTTACGAGCTGGCCGTGTCGCGTCCGCGCGTGGTGATGCAGGAAATCGAAGGCGTGAAGCACGAGCCGTACGAAAACCTGACCGTCGATATGGAAGACGGCCACCAGGGCGGCGTGATGGAAGAGCTGGGCCGTCGCAAGGGTGAAATGCTCGACATGGCATCGGACGGCCGTGGCCGTACGCGTCTCGAGTACCGTATTTCGGCGCGTGGCCTGATTGGTTTCCAGTCGGAATTCCTCACGCTTACGCGCGGCACGGGTCTGATGAGCCATACGTTCGACTCGTATCAGCCGGTCAAGGACGGCGCGGTCGGCGAGCGTCGCAACGGCGTGCTGATTTCGCAGGATGACGGCGCAGCGGTGGCCTACGCGCTGTGGAAGCTGCAGGATCGTGGCCGTATGTTCGTGTCGCCGGGTGAGCCGCTGTACGAAGGCATGATCATCGGTATTCACAGCCGTGACAACGACCTGGTCGTGAATCCGATCAAGGGCAAGCAGCTGACCAACGTGCGTTCGTCGGGTACCGACGAAGCGGTGCGCCTCGTCCCGCCGATCCAGATGTCGCTGGAATACGCGGTGGAATTCATCGACGACGACGAACTGGTCGAAGTTACGCCGCAATCTATCCGTCTGCGCAAGCGCTATCTGAAGGAACATGAGCGTCGTAGCGCGAGCCGTAAGGGCGCCGTGGACTAAGCCGCGCGCTTCCATCGTGCAACGCAACACAAAAGCCGCCTTCGGGCGGCTTTTGTTATTTCCGGGGCTGCAAGTCACTATTGCCAGGATGACTAAATAACACTGTTTCGTATCCTGGAAAGGTCCGCGAAAGCCCGCCAGCAAAGGCTTCCGCGGCGCTATGTCTGCTATCTGGACTATCTGTTATGTGCTATGCTTCCGCGGATGCAAGTTAAGGTCCTTCCAAGCAAGACTTGATTCGCGCAATCCGCCAAACGGTCAGGCCGTGTCGCGGAAGGTTTCGGTAACCCGCTATTTCTCGAGAAACTCGAAGAAAGGTGAGCGTAAAAATGATGAAGCAATTCCAGTCGAACTCCTATCTGTTCGGCGGCAATGCTCCGTACGTAGAAGAAATGTACGAAGCGTATCTCGATAATCCGGCGTCAGTGCCCGAGAACTGGCGCAGCTATTTCGACGCGTTGCAGAACGTTCCTGCATCGGATGGCAGCAATGCCAACGACGTGGCCCATGGCCCGATCGTCGAATCGTTTGCGCAACGGGCCAAGGCCAATGCGTTCATCCCGCGCACCGCAACCGGCGGCGACGATATCGCTACCGCGCGCAAGCAAGTCTATGTGCAGTCCCTCATCGGCGCATATCGCTTCCTCGGCTCGCAATGGGCCAATCTCGATCCCCTGAAGCGCCGCGAACGTCCCGCTATTCCCGAACTTGAACCCGCGTTCTACGACTTCACTGAAGCCGACATGGACCAGGAGTTCAGCGCGACCAACCTGTATTTCGGTTTCGAGCGCGCATCGTTGCGGGAAATCGTCAAGGCCTTGCGCGACACGTACTGCGGTACGCTCGGCGCCGAGTACATGTACATCAGCGATCCGGAACAGAAGCGCTGGTGGAAAGAGAAGCTCGAGTCGATCCGTTCGACGCCGAATTTCTCGAACGAGAAGAAAAAGCACATCCTCAATCGCCTGACGGCAGCTGAAGGCCTCGAGCGCTTCCTGCACACCAAGTACGTCGGCCAGAAGCGCTTCTCGCTGGAAGGCGGCGAAAGCTTCATCGCCTCGATGGACGAAGTCGTGCGCCACGGCGGCGCTCGCGGCGTTCAGGAAATCGTCATCGGCATGGCCCACCGTGGCCGTCTGAACGTGCTGGTCAATACGCTCGGCAAGATGCCGGCTGACCTGTTTGCCGAATTCGAAGGCAAGCACGTTGACGATCTGCCGGCTGGCGACGTCAAGTATCACAAGGGTTTCTCGTCGGACGTCTCGACCGAAGGCGGCCCGGTTCACCTGTCGCTCGCATTCAACCCGTCGCACCTTGAAATCGTCAACCCGGTGGTCGAAGGTTCGGCCAAGGCCCGTATGGACCGTCGCGGCGACGACAGCGGCTTGCAAGTGCTGCCGGTGCAGATCCACGGCGACGCGGCCTTCGCCGGCCAGGGCGTCGTGATGGAAACGCTGAACCTCGCGCAAACGCGTGGTTACGGCACGCACGGCACGCTGCACATCGTCATCAACAACCAGATCGGGTTCACCACGTCGGATCCGCGCGACTCGCGCTCGACGCTGTACTGCTCGGACGTCGTCAAGATGATCGAAGCACCGGTGCTGCACGTGAACGGTGACGATCCTGAAGCCGTGGTGCTGGCAACGCAGCTCGCTATCGATTTCCGGATGCAGTTCCACAAGGACGTCGTCGTCGACATCGTCTGCTTCCGCAAGCTGGGTCACAACGAACAGGACACGCCGGCGGTCACGCAGCCGCTGATGTACAAGACGATTGCCAAGCACCCGGGCACGCGCGCACTGTACGCTGAAAAGCTGGTGCAACAAGGCGTGATCACGGCGGCAGAAGGAGAGGAATTCGTCAAGGCCTACCGCAAGGCGATGGACGAAGGCCATCACACCGTCGATCCGGTGCTCTCGAACTACAAGAGCAAGTACGCGGTGGACTGGGTGCCGTTCCTGAACCGCAAGTGGACCGACGCAGCGGATACCGCCGTGCCGCTGGCTGAGCTGAAGCGCCTCGCTGAGCGCGTCACCACGGTCCCGGAAAACTTCAAGGTTCACCCGCTGGTCGAGCGCGTCATCAACGACCGTCGCGCTATGGGCCGCGGTGAAGCGAAGCTCGACTGGGGCATGGGCGAACACCTGGCATTCGCGTCGCTGGTCGCATCGGGCTATGCAGTGCGTCTGACGGGTCAGGACTCGGGCCGTGGCACGTTCACGCACCGTCACGCGGTGCTGCACGATCAGAACCGCGAACGCTGGAACGACGGCACCTACGTGCCGCTGCAGAACATCGCCGACGGTCAGGCGAAGTTCACGGTGATCGACTCGGTGCTGTCGGAAGAAGCAGTGCTCGGCTTCGAATACGGTTACTCGACCGCTGAACCGAACACGTTCGTCGCATGGGAAGCGCAGTTCGGCGACTTCGTGAACGGCGCGCAAGTCGTGATCGACCAGTTCATCTCGTCGGGCGAAGTGAAGTGGGGCCGCGTTTCGGGTCTCACGATGCTGCTGCCGCACGGCTACGAAGGCCAGGGTCCGGAGCACTCGTCGACCCGTATCGAACGTTTCCTGCAGCTTTGTGCAGACCACAACATGCAGGTCGTTCAGCCCACCACGCCGGCGCAGATTTTCCACCTGTTGCGCCGTCAGATGATCCGCCTGTTCAGGAAGCCGCTGATCGTCGCTACGCCGAAGTCGCTGCTGCGTCACAAGGAAGCCGTGTCGGATCTGTCCGAACTGGCGAAGGGCGCGTTCCAGCCGATCATCGGCGAAGTGGATGAAGCGATCGAAGCGAAGAAGGTCAAGCGCGTGATCGTCTGCTCGGGTCGCGTGTACTACGACATCATCGCGCATCGCCGCGAAGTCAAGGCAAACGACGTCGCGATCGTCCGTATCGAACAGCTCTATCCGTTCGCGCACAAGCAGTTCGAAGCGGAAATGAAGAAGTACGACAATGCGACCGAAGTGGTCTGGGTGCAGGACGAGCCGCAGAATCAAGGCCCGTGGTTCTACATCGAGCACCATCTGAAGGAAGGCATGAAGGAAGGGCAGAAGCTCGCATACAGCGGACGTCCGGCTTCGGCCTCGCCGGCAGTCGGGTACTACGCGAAGCATTACGAACAGCTGAAGGCGCTGATCGAAGGTGCATTCGGCCGTCTGAAGAGCTCGTCGATCGCTAAATAACTTTTTGAACCGAACCGGGAAAGCGCCGCGCGCTTTCCCGTGCCGCGTCTAACAGTTCACAAGCGGTTCGCAGACGGTTCGTTGTCACCAGATACGTATTCAGGAAAATCACAAAATGGCTATTGTAGAAGTCAAGGTCCCGCAACTTTCGGAGTCGGTTTCGGAAGCCACCATGCTGCAGTGGAAGAAGAAACCCGGCGAGGCTGTCGCGCAAGACGAGATCCTCATCGAAATCGAGACCGACAAGGTCGTGCTGGAAGTGCCGGCCCCCTCGGCTGGCGTGCTCGCGCAAGTGATCGCCAACGACGGCGACACTGTCACCGCTGATCAGGTGATCGCGAAGATCGACACGGAAGGCACGGCTGGCGCCGCTGCCGTCGAAGCAGAAGTGAAGCCGGCTCCGGTCGCGGCCCCCGCACCGGCAGCAGCGCCTGCTGCTCAAGCTGCATCCGCAACGGGTGCAAGCACGGCCGCTTCCCCGGCCGCCGCCAAGCTGATGGCGGAAAAGAACCTGGCCTCGGGCGACGTGTCCGGCTCGGGCCGCGACGGCCGCATCACCAAGGGTGACGTGCTGACCGCAGGCGCCGCTCCGGCACCGGCTGCCAAGGCTGCTCCGGCAGCGGCTCCCGCACCGAAGGCCGCCAAGCCGTCGCTGCCGGACGTGAAGGCTCCGGCGTCCGCCGAAGCGTGGCTGAAGGACCGTCCGGAACAACGCGTGCCGATGTCGCGTCTGCGCGCGCGTATCGCCGAGCGTCTGCTCGAGTCACAGCAAACCAACGCCATCCTCACGACGTTCAACGAAGTGAACATGGCTCCGGTGATGGACCTGCGCAACAAGTACAAGGACCGGTTCGAGAAGGAACATGGCGTGAAGCTCGGCTTCATGTCGTTCTTCGTCAAGGCGGCTGTTCACGCACTGAAGAAGTTCCCGCTGGTGAATGCGTCGATCGACGGTAACGACATCGTCTATCACGGCTACTTCGATATCGGTATCGCGGTCGGTTCGCCGCGTGGCCTGGTGGTGCCGATCCTGCGCAACGCAGATCAACTGAGCCTCGCCGACATTGAAAAGAAGATTGCTGAATTCGGCCAGAAGGCGAAGGACGGCAAGCTGTCGATCGAAGAAATGACGGGTGGTACGTTCTCGATCTCGAACGGCGGTGTGTTCGGCTCGATGCTGTCGACGCCGATTATCAACCCGCCGCAATCAGCGATTCTGGGCGTGCACGCCACCAAGGAACGCGCTGTGGTCGAAAACGGCCAGATCGTGATCCGCCCGATGAACTACCTGGCGCTGTCGTACGACCACCGGATCATCGACGGTCGCGAAGCGGTGCTGTCGCTGGTTGCCATGAAGGATGCGCTGGAAGACCCGGCGCGCCTGCTGCTCGACCTGTAAGCGTCGGGACGGCAGAGGCACCGGCTTGTCATTGGGCAAGCCGGCGCCATATAAGCAACACGCATCTAGCACCCTGTAGTACTGGAACGACGCGCGCCACGAAGCGTGGCCGCGCGTGTCCCGTCATCAAAAGGATTGTCATGTCCAAAGAATTTGACGTCGTCGTGATCGGTGCAGGTCCCGGCGGCTATATCGCAGCTATCCGCGCTGCGCAGCTCGGCAAATCGGTTGCCTGTATCGAGAAATGGAAGAACCCGGCCGGCGCGCTGAAGCTCGGCGGCACTTGCCTGAACGTGGGTTGCATTCCGTCGAAGGCGCTGCTCGCGTCGTCGGAAGAATTTGAAAACGCATCGCATCACCTCGCTGACCACGGCATCTCCGTGGAAAACGTGTCGGTCGATATCACGAAGATGCTGGCCCGCAAGGAAGGCATCGTCGAGAAGATGACCAAGGGTATCGAATTCCTGTTCCGCAAGAACAAGATCACGTGGCTGAAGGGCCATGGCAAGTTCACCGGCAAGACGGACGCCGGCGTGCAGATCGAAGTAAGCGGCGAAGGCGAAACGGAAACCGTCACGGCGAAGAACGTGATCATCGCCACGGGTTCGAAGGCGCGTCACCTGCCGGGCATTCCGGTCGACAACAAGATCGTCGCCGACAACGAAGGCGCGTTGAGCTTCGACTCCGTGCCGAAGAAGCTGGCCGTGATCGGCGCCGGCGTGATCGGTCTGGAACTGGGCTCCGTGTGGCGTCGTCTGGGCTCTGACGTCACGGTGCTCGAAGCGCTGCCGGAATTCCTCGGTGCGGCTGACCAGGCGCTGGCGAAGGAAGCGGCCAAGCAGTTCAAGAAGCAAGGCCTGGATATTCATGTGGGCGTGAAGGTCGGCGAAGTCACGACGACCGACAACAGCGTCACGCTGAGCTACACGGACAAGGACGGCAACGCGCAGAAGCTGGAAGCGGACCGCCTGATCGTGTCGATCGGCCGCGTGCCGAACACCGACAACCTCGGTCTCGAGGCGATCGGCCTGAAGGCGAACGAACGCGGCTTCATCGACGTGGACGACCACTGCGCAACCGCAGTGCCGAACGTCTACGCGATCGGCGACGTGGTGCGTGGCCCGATGCTCGCGCACAAGGCTGAAGACGAAGGCGTGCTGGTGGCCGAAATCATCGACGGTCAGAAGCCGCATATCGACTACAACTGCATTCCGTGGGTGATCTACACCGAGCCGGAAATCGCATGGGTCGGCAAGACGGAGCAGCAACTGAAGGCGGAAGGCCGCGAAGTCAAGATGGGCCAGTTCCCGTTCATGGCAAACGGCCGTGCACTCGGCATCAACAAGGCGGATGGTTTCGTCAAGATGATCGCCGACGCGAAGACCGACGAGCTGCTCGGCGTGCACATCATCTCGGCCAACGCATCGGACCTGATCGCGGAAGCCGTGGTGGCGATGGAATTCAAGGCTGCGTCGGAAGACATCGGCCGCATCTGCCATCCGCACCCGTCGCTGTCCGAAGTTATGCGCGAAGCGGCACTCGCCGTGGACAAGCGCGCGCTGAACATGTAATCACGCGCACGCCTGACTGATCGCAGCAGCTTAGCGTTACGACGAAGGCGGGCGGGTTCAATCCCTCCCGCCTTACCTTTTGCAGCCATAGAATGAACGTCACCGAATACTACGAAAAAGAACTGCAGACGCGGGGTTATCAATCGGACCCGGCGCAGCGCGCCGCGGTCGACCGTCTGCAGCGGTGCTACGAAGAGTGGAGCGAATACAAATCACGCCGCTCGAATGCGTTCAAAAAACTGCTTATCCATCCGGATCTGCCACGCGGCGTCTACATGTGGGGCGGGGTAGGACGCGGCAAGAGCTTCCTGATGGACAGCTTCTTTACGGTGGTGCCGCTGTATCGCAAGACGCGTCTGCATTTTCACGAGTTCATGCGCGAAGTGCATCGCGAACTGGAAGAACTGAAAGGCCAGGCTGATCCGCTCGACGAACTCGCGCGGCGCATCGCCAAGCGCTACCGGCTGATCTGTTTCGACGAATTCCACGTCTCCGATATCGCGGACGCGATGATTCTCTACCGCCTGCTCGACAAGATGTTCGAGAACGGCGTCCAGTTCGTAATGACGTCCAACTACGACCCCGACACGCTGTACCCGGACGGACTGCATCGCGACCGCATGCTGCCCGCGATCGAATTGATCAAGGCCAAGCTCGATGTGGTCAACGTGGATGCGGGGATCGACTACCGGCAACGCACGCTGGCCCAGGTCGAGGTGTATCACACGCCGCTTGGCGCCGCCTCGGACAAAGCCCTGCGCGCTGCATTCGCGAGCCTCGCCGCGGTGCCGGACGAGAGTCCGATCCTGCACATCGAAAAGCGCGAGCTAAAAGCGCTGCGCCGTGCCGACGGCGTGGTCTGGTTCGACTTTGCGACGTTGTGTGGCGGTCCGCGCTCGCAGAACGACTATCTGGAACTGGCGAGCCGCTTTCACGCGGTGGTGTTGTCGGGCGTGCCGCAGATGAGCGCGCGGATGGCCTCGGAAGCGCGGCGCTTTACATGGCTGATCGACGTGTTCTACGACCACAAGGTCAAGCTGCTGATGTCCGCGGCCGTGCCGCCTGAACTGTTGTACACCGACGGCCCGATGGCCAACGAGTTCACCCGGACGGTGTCGCGCATCGTTGAGATGCAATCGAAGGAGTATCTCGACGCGCCGCGCCGGATCGTCGATACCTCGCTGACCTGAGGGGCGGCGCTGAGGCACTGGGAGGCATCTGAGGGCTTTCTGAGCGATTCGCGAGACAGGCTCTTCCTACATTTCACTCAGAAGCGCGATCTTTTGCGATAGATCAGGGTCTGCCGGCCAATCCCCGGCGGCCCCAGTCGCATTTTCAAGATTCAGATTGGTCTTATATTCGGTCCAGGGGCAAGCCGATATCTTCTTAGTCATAGATTTTGACGAAGGAGAAGTCCATGACCCCGTACCGTGATATCAATGATGAAGAATGGCAGCGTGTTGCACCGCTGCTTCCCGAGCTGCGTCCGCGTTCCGAATTGCGTGGCCGGCCACTCGCCAACACGCGTTCCGTGCTCAACGGCGTGCTGTGGGTGATGTACAGCGGCGCCACCTGGTCCGCCATGCCGCGCAAATACCCGTCCTATCAAACCTGTCATCGCCGCTTCAAGGCGTGGCATGAGTCGGGCGTGCTCAAGCGCGTGATGGACCAGCTCTTCGGTGAAGCGAGCGCCGAGTTGTGCGGCATGATGGAAGCGCGCATGCGTATCCACGTCAGCCCGGAAGAGAAGGCTGCACGCACCGCTGCGGTACCCGTGGCGCCGTCCAAACCGGCGGTCTATGGCCCGGCGTCGTCACAGCCTCCGGTGCCCTCGGTATTCAGTCTCGCAGGGTCTTACAAGCACGCTGCATGACGAGTTCAATGAATGGATCATGCCCAACCATAAAAAACCGGCCGCACGAGAAAATCGTCGGCCGGTTTTTTTATCTGGCTGCGTTGCTTCACTATGCGTTGCTTCATTACAAGCCAGGCAGGAGCATCGCGCGCAGTGACCCACGCGCAGGCGCCTAACGCTTATTGCTGGCGAATCCAGGTCTGCGAACGCCCGAGCAGCGAAACGCCGATATACCCCCGCACCACCAGTTTCTGTCCGCCGTCTTCCAGGTGCATCTTGCACTTGTAGAGCTTGCCGTTTTCGGGGTCGAGAATTTGACCGCCGTCCCATCCGTCGTCATCCTTTTTCATGTCGTTGATGATCGTCATGCCGAGGATCAACTGATCCTTGCGCGCGTCCGTGCACGCCGTGCAGCGGCGGTCAGGCTGGTCGTTCGGGCCGAGTCCCTTGATCACCTTGCCGTCCAGCGCGCCGCTGCCGTCCTGGGTGATCTGCACGAGCGCTTTGGGCTGTCCCGTGTGGTCGTCGATGGTTTGCCACGTGCCGACCGGGCTGTCGGCCTGCGCCATCGCAGTGACGGCACTGGCGAGCAGCACGCCGGCGAGCGCGGCCTGTTTGGCGGTGCGCATCATGATGGCGCGCGTGCGTTGGGTGAATGGCGTCATTGTCTTCCTCCTTGGTAAAAGTCGGCGCGATCATGGTCGCGGCGTTATTGGCATGTCAGGCGACGCAGGGCCTCCTCATGCCGCGTTGCGTATCTCCGCTGTATTACCCGGTGTATTACCGGTAGTCAGCGCAGAATACGTGAAAGTGCGCCCTCCGTTTGATAGTGAACCCTCTACTCAAACCGGCGGCACGTGCCTGCTCAAGCGCACCCCGCCGCACCCGCCACGACGCTCAATTTAACTGATACGAAAAGGTGGCGTTGATCCGCGGGCTGCGCGAGGGGCTTTCCACCGGCGCATCGCAGACTGCCTTGGCCACCGACAGATCGAGCGTGTAGTACTTCGAGTCGGAAATCCGAAAACCGAACGCGATAGAAGAAAGCTTCGAAGGCGATGGGGTGCCCGAGTGCAGATAAACGCGCGCCACGTCGAACGACACATACGGCGTGACGCTTTGCAGATAGGTGAAGCCCGGCGTGAAGCCGCGATTGACCTCGAGCGATGCCCCCCAGCCCGAATCCCCCGACGCTTCACCCGGCTCGTAGCCTTGCGCGAAATGCTGCGCGCCAAACGAGATCTGTTCCGAGGTGGGCAGCGAGTCCGGGCTGTACTGGCCCGTCATGGCGATGGCAGTGCCGATCTTGAGCGGCCACTCGTTGGTCTGCGAGAAGCTCGCGCCGGTGCGCGTGAAGTTGAGTGAGACGGGGTTGGTTTCCACCAAGCCCGGGATGTTCGAGTCGCCGGATTTTGACGCGCCGAGAATATTAAACGCCTGTGCGACGTTGATGCTCGCCTTGCGCACCTGGCCCGTCTGCACGCTCGTGTAGTCGGCCTGCAACTGCAGCACGCGGACTTGCGAGCGCAAACCGATCTGCGCCCCGTTGATCTGGTTGTGATAGTCGTCTTCGTCGTGCGACGCGTAGGCCGACACGGTGCCGAGCACGCTCTGGCTATTGGTCAGCAGGAGCGGGTACGCGAGCGAGCCACCGAGCTTGTCGTTGATTACGGTGCGCTCCACGTACGAGGGCAGGCCGGGGTTGTCCACCGGATTGCCGCGATAGTGCGAGGCATCGATCTTCGCCACCAGGCCATCGCTGCCGATCGGCAGCGCGCCTTGAGCCGCGAGATAAGTGACGTTGTCGCGGCCTTTGGGCAGCAGCGCCGAGACGCTCAGTTGCTCGCCGAGGGAGGTCAGGCCGTTCTCGGTCGCGGTAAGCAATCCCTGGACGCCAGGCTGGTTGAAATTGACGCCGGTGCTCACGTTGACCGCCTTGTGCTCGACCTTGAGTTCGAGCGTGGTGGCACCATCGGTGTTCTGCGGCGGCGGCACATTGGCGGCAACCTTGATGCCCGGCAGAATGCCCAGCACGTTGATGTAGCGCTCAAAGGTGGAGTGCCGCAGCGGACGGTCGGCGCGGATGTGTTCGGCGATCGCGCGGATCTTGTCTTCTTCCTTGCCCGGATTGCCGGTGATCTTCACCTCCGACACATAGCCTTCCACGATCGTCACGCGTACCACGCCGTTCTCGAAGGTCTGCGCCGGCACGAAGGCGAACGACAGCGCATAGCCGCGCGCCTGATACAGCTTGGTGACGCCGTCGGCCACCTGGATCAGGTCGGCGATGGTGATGTCCTTGCCGACGAGCGGGGTGAAGCGTTGCGCGACTTCGTCGAACGGAATCGATTTGACGCCTTCGATCTGAAACTTGGCGGGCGTCAGGTGGGTCGCGAGCAATGCCTGCAGTTGCGGCGGCTGCGGTTGTACCTGGAGCGTGACGTTAGGCCCTTTGTCGGGCGCGTTGATTTGCGGTATCGAATCGAGTGGATTGCCCCCCACAGGATTGCCGCCGACTGCCGGACGCAACTGCGCCTGCACTGCGCCCGCGGCCATCGCCGCAAGCAGAAGTGTCCATCTGCTGTACCCGAGTTTCATCGGTTTTCCCTCGTATGCCGTTCTTATCGTGCGTACGCGCCGCCCGGCCAGGCGAGTCGTGAACGCTTGTGTATGGCTGCGCGCATACTGCCATGCCTGCGCGTGTTACGCCACGTGCTCCGTGCGTTGCGGAGCACGTGACTCATGCAAACTGCCTGCTCGAACTGAGATCTCTCACCACCACTCTGTCAGTTGTCCGGACTACTTATGTTGCGTCGGAAGCAGGCCGCCGAGCAGCGAGGTCACGCCGCCCGTCGCGCTGCTCGGCGAGCTTGTCGTGGAAGTGAGCGTGGTGGTGACGGTCGTGACGAGACCCGTGACCGGTGACAGTAGCGAGCCGGCGGGCGTGCCGTTAGCAGCGCTGGTGACGGAGCTCTGCGGAACGCCGCCGAGGAGGCCAGTGAGCGACGCGAGCGGCGTGCCCGCGGTGGCTGACGAGAGCGCGGACAGCGGTGTGCCGCCGAGCAGCGAGGTCACCGAGGTGAGCGGATTTCTGCCGAGCCCGAGGCTCGTCAGCGTCGCGTTCAACGGTCCGAGCGGACCGTTGGCGGCGGCGCCGGTCGGCGGCCCGCTAAGCACGACTGCGGTGGTGCTGCCGAAGAGGCTTGTAATGAGACCCGGAATCGGCGCGGCGCCGTTCGGGCCGTTCGGGTTGACGAGGCCGCCGGCGTTCGTGACCGTATTGCCGAGCGAGCCGACGAGGTTGCCGACGTCGGTGCCGAGCGGATTTTGCGTCGTGGAGGCGATCGTCGAACCGGCCGAGCCCAATGCGCCGCCGACCTGCGCGAGCACGCCTGAGACCGGTACACCGAGCCCGCTCGTGGTGCCGACCGTTTGCGTCAAGATTCCCGCGCTCTGCACGAGCGGCGTGATGGCGGTGCTGACTGGCCGCGTGATCTGTTGCACCGGCGACGAAGACAGTACGTTGCCGAGCGCCGTGCCGCCGGCGTCGAGCGCGTTCGCCGCGGTGCTGAGCGTGGCGGCGAGCGGCGTCGTGAGCGGTGACAGCGGAGCAAGGGGACCGGTGCCGAGGCCATCGACCGTCGTGCTCAGGCCCTGCACCACACCGCTCGTCGATGAGACCACCGAACCGAGGCCCGCGACCGTCGTGCCGACCGGATTCCTCGTCGAGCCGGTCTGGCCGATGCCGTTGCTGACCGAGTTGGCTAGCGCCGTCAGCGTGCCACCCGAGGCGGAAACCGTATCGCCTAGACCTTGAGTCACCTGCGGGCTCACACCGGGGAGCGTCTGCGACGAGATCGTCGTGCCGAGATCGTTGACGGTCTTGGCTGCCGTCGTCACCGTTCCGGCAGTGCCGCTCGAGCCGGTGGTCGAGGTGCTGCCGCCCGAGCCGGTGCCCGATCCACCGCCCGAGCCGATGGTGGTGGTCGTGCCACCGCTCGAGCCGCTACCGGGGTTGGACGCGGTTGGCGGCGCGGTGACGTCGTTGCCGCCACAAGCGGCGAGGAGGCACGCGACGGCGAGGGCCGTGAGCGGCATGCGCACTGACGACAGCGTCGCGCAGGCTGCATCGGGAACAAAAAAAAGTGGGGTGGACATAGGGTGCTCCTCGGTCACTTGTGAGTCTGACTGGATCGTCTCCGCGCGCCGATGCAACCGTTTCTGAGCGGCGCGGCTCAGCTCAGGCCAGGCGGGAAGCCGCGTACGCGCGGCCTCTCGTCTGCCTGGTTACTTCTTCGCAATCCCGCCGAGCAGACCGCCAACCAGTGACGTGACGGGCGACAACAGGCTGCCCGCGGCGCCGCTGCCGCTCGTCGACGACAGGCCACTCACTAGACTCGGCGCTGCGGTCGTGGTGGTGCTCCTGGTCGCGCTCGCCGTGGCGCTGCCAAGCGTGCCGGTGACCGAGGAGAGGAGACCCGTGACCGGAGCGAGCGGGCTGCCGCTACCGCCGCTTGCGCTGCTCAGGGTGCCGGTCAGGCTCGAGACGAGGCTGGTGACCGGCGCCAATGGGCTGCCGCTGCCGCTGCCGCCGCTTGCGCCGCTGAGCGTGCCCGTCAGGCTAGAGACCAGGCCGGTGACAGGCGCGAGCGGATTGCCGCTCGAGGCACCGCCTGCGGCGCCGGACAAACCGCCGAGCAGGCCGCTAAGGGGGGAGAGCGGGCCGCTACCGGTGCTGCCGCCGGCGACCGAGCTCAGGCTGCCGAGCAGGCCAGTCAACGGTGCGAGCGGGTTCGAGCTGCCGCCCGTCAGCAGGCCGCCCACCGACGTAACCGTCGTGCCGGTGCTGGTGACGACATTGCCGAGACCAGTTGTGATGGGGTTGTTGCCGGTCGAGGCGATCACGCTGCCGGCCTTGCCGAGCCCGCCGCCGACGGTCGACAGCAGGCCGCTGACAGGTGCGCCGAGGCCAGTGGCCGTGCCGACCGTTTCGGTTGTGGACGCAACCATCGAGGTGATCGGCGTGATGGCCGTGCTGAGCGTTTGTGTGACCTGCTCGATGGGACCGGTCGAGAGTGCCGTTGTCAGCGTGCTGCCGCCGTTGGTGACAGCGCCGCCAACTGTGTCGATCACGCCGCCGAGCGGCGACGTCACTGCTGAAAGCGGGGCGAGCGGGCCGCTGCCGAGGCTCGTCACGAGATTGCCCGTGCTGGTGACCGCGCCGCCGACATGGCCGACCACGCCGCCGAGGCTCGATGCCGTGGTGCCGACAGCATTGCCGCCAGTGCCGAGCTGGCCGAGACCGGCGCTGACGCCATTGCCGAGTGTGGAGACGGCTGCGCCCACGTTCTCCACGACGCCGGCGGCCGCCTGGGTGGTCGCCGCGCTGACGCCCGGAAGGGATTGCGAACCGATCACTGAGCCGATGCCCGAGACGGTCGAGCCGACGTTGCTGACGATATTGCCTGCGTTGCCGGCCACGGTGCCGAGTGCGTTCGCTTGCGGCGTGGTGGTGCTCGAGCCTCCGCCCGTGGTGTTGCCTGAACCTGATCCGTCCGATCCGCCGGAGCTCGCGCCCGTGGTCGAACCACCACCGCCCGCTGTCGTCAGTGCACCCCCGTCGCTGCCGCTACCGCTCGTCCCCGTCCCCTGACTCAACGATCCCGAGCCGCCGCAAGCGCTCAATGACAGCATGGCTACCACCGTTGCCGCGATTAATGTTGCCCGTACCGTGAGGTTAGTCGTTTGAATGTTCATGTCGCCTCGAATCGCATGTGTTGTTGGATAGTGCTGCGTGCCTATCTCTGCAACACCCGTGCCATTTCGACTGTTGAATACGCAACCATTTTTGTTCGAACGGCTGCGAGCGCGGTGTGGTGTGGATCTGCGGGTGATTGATGGAGTGTTTATCGAACCGGAATCATGCGTAGAAGGCTGCCGTTGGAAACGGTTTCGCCGCAGGCGTAACGTAACGAACCGGACTGGGCGTTACGGTGGGGTGCGTAACGTGAGAGGGGCGCTGATTGAAACGATCGGTTGAAACGGATAATTAGTGGAGCGAATCTAACCTATGGTTAGTCCTATGTGCTGCGACGCACGAACTGCCGTTAATCTAACTAGACAGTTGGCTCCAAACAAAATAGCACCCGCGCAACAGCGGACAATTGCTTAAATACGATTGATACGCTATAAAAGCCGGGAGCATCGAAGATTGACGTGGGAGGTGCGATATCGAACAGACGGAAAAATTGAGTTAGTTGTTTTAAATCCGGCTGCGATGAACATGGTGTGGCAGTGCAAAAGACCCGTGTCGATGAACGAGAGAATCATCGATCACGGCACTGACTACACCGTCATCTCGAGCAGCGTGCATACAATCGAAATACAGCAGTTCCGAGGGCGAAAATGAAAAAGTTCACTACAAAATTCCTGAGAGATAACAAAGGCGTCACGGCGATCGAGTATGGCTTGATTGCTGGTTTGATCGCGGTCGCTATTGCGACTAGCGTGAGCGGAGTCACGACACAGCTAAACAGTGTGTTTAACTCGATTGCTTCGACGCTCAAGCCGTCGTAATTCCTGCCGAAGGTTGACGGCGGCCGCTCCTGTCAGCGCACGCAGCACAACGGAGTCTTTTGACGTCCGTTAGTGCTGCTTGTCTGTTGAGGGCAACGGCCGACCAGGCACGGATGCGGACTGCATGGCAGTCCGCATCGGATTGTCTTGCCCGTCGAGACCGACATGAATCTGCCAATTGGCCATTCTCTATTCGTCGCCTGGGCTGTGGTTGTCGCCGTGTGCGATTGCCGCAACCGACGCGTGTCGAATACGCTCGTCGTTGCCGGATTGGCAGCGGCATTCGCGTGCGCCGGGTTGGCACGCGGCCCATTCGGTATTTCCGTCACGCAGGCAGCACTGGGTGCGGTAGTCGGCCTTTGTGCGTTGCTGCCGTTCTTCGCGCTGGGCGTGATGGGAGCCGCCGACGTCAAGGTGTTCGCTGTGCTCGGCGCATGGTGTGGCATGCATGCGTTGCTCGGCCTGTGGGTTGCTGCGAGTCTGGCGGCAGGCCTGCACGCGGTCTGGCTGCTGCTTGCCACCCGCACCCGGCTGGCCGCCATCGGACGTCCCGGTGCGCCGACCTTTCAGCTGGGACCCAAGCGCTCTACACCGTACGCGGCCTGCCTGACTGTGCCTGCTATCGCGTGGATCGGATTGCATGCTTTCGCTGTGGGTGTTAAATGAACCGGACTGCTTATCAATCGGCTCCGCGCTCACTTACCCGAGGTAGGTTACCTCGCCGGCTGCGCGAGCGCGGCACCGCGGCGGTGGAATTCGCGATGATTTTTCCGCTGTATTTCATGATTCTCTACGCGATCGTTACCTTCAGCGTGATCTACGTCGCGCAGCAGAACCTGACCCTCGCGGCTGAGGAGGGCGCGCGCGCTGCGCTGAACTATCAGACGGCAACCAGCACCGCCAACGCGCTTGCTGCGCGCGCCGCCGCCGCATGCACCGCGGCAAGCAACATGGTCACTTCGTTGATCAGTAGCGCGAACTGTGCATCGAGTTGGACAACGTGCAGCTACGACGCCACGATGGATTGCGTGAAGGTGACGCTGACGTACAACTATGCGAGCAGTCCGCTCGTGCCGAACATACCGCTGGTCAACTTCGCGTTGCCGGCCTCACTGGTGAGCAGCGCGATGGTGCAACTCAACCCGGAAAACATACTGTGATGTCCGCATTCGTTTCTCGCTTTCCGGTTGCGCACGATTCCCCCGAGTGGGTTCTTTGCCGGTCCACGTCCAAACAAACGGGCGACTCATCATGCCGAATCTGACCCGCATCCTTGCAGGCGTCCTGATCGCGCTCGCGTTGCTGTTCGGCATTTTTGCATGGACGCTCTCGCGTCGGCCTGCGCCGCACGCCGTCGTGCCGGTGGCGCAAGCCACGTTCCCCGTCGTGGTGGCTGCGCGCGCGCTGCCCGCCGGCAAACCGATCACCGTCGACGCGCTGCGCGTGCAATCGTTGCCGATCAATCCGAACGGAGCGTTCGGTGATCCGTCGCTGCTGGCCGGACGTGTGCCAACCTCGGATATCGGTGCGGATTCGCCGGTGCTCGAAGGCCAACTGTCCTCGGGAATTGCGGAGCGGATCGAACCGGGTCAGCGCGCCGTCGCGGTACGCGTCGATGAAAGCAATGCTGTCGGCAACCGGCTGCGGCCGGGCAATCTCGTCGATGTGTTCTTCACGCTAAAACGCGACGGCAACCTGGGCAACGGCGCCGAAGTCGAGCGGACCCAGGCGCGGCTCCTGATGTCGAGGATTCGTGTGCTGGCTTTTGGTAACGCTACGCCAGAGGCCGATAGCCCGGGCGACGCCAACGGCATGGTGCGGACCGCCGTGCTCGCCGTACCGGTTGCCGATGTCGACAAACTGACTCTCGCGGAAACTTCAGGGCGCCTCGTATTTGCGCTGCGTAATCCGAAGGATGACGAAGTAGTCGATCCGGCTGCCTTTGCGCCACCGGCGGGGGTGTTGAAGATCGCTGCCAATGCGCCTGCTGGCGACGCTGCACAGGATTTGACACGCGCTGCGGCCGGCGTGGCGCTCGATCAACTGTCCGGCAGCGCAGGCAACACGGGCGGGCATCCGCAGCCGGCGCCACGCATTGCCAGATCCACCACGCGGGTCGCTGGTGCGACGAACGACGGTATTGAAGTGATACGGGGTGGGCGCGCCGAGACGGTCGCCCGATAGCAGTTTCAGGGAACGGGCGGGCGGTCGAGCCCATAAGAATATGAAAAAACGGATTTTTGCTTGCGGGATGGCGGCGTGGCTGTGCGTGGCCTCGCTTGCCGTGTCGCCGGCTAGCGATGCGGCCGATGCGCCGCAGGCTGTCGATATCACGGTGGGCTCGCAGCAGTCGCTGGCGCTCGGCCATACCCTGCAGCGGATCGCAATTGGGGACCCGACGGTGGCGGACGTGCTGATCATCAGGGGCGACAAGCGAGGCGGCGTCCTGTTGATCGGCAAGTCGCCGGGCACCACCAATCTGATGCTGTGGGAGCGCAATCCCAACACGCCGATGTCCTACACGGTCAACGTGACGACCACGGCATCGGGCGCGCTGCTGGGGCCGGGCACGCCGGCGGTGAAGACGGCGGGCGATACGGCGCTGATCTCCGGATCGGCCGCGACGATGGAACAGCACCAGCGGGCCGTGGCGGTCGCGCAGGTCGAAGCGCGCGCTCACGCTGCTGCGCTCGGAAGTGGCCTGGATAGCGGCGCAGGCGGCAAGGGTGGCAGCGGTGGCGGCAAGGGCGGCGCATCCGCGACGGGCGCTGCGGGCGACGCCGACGCGAATGTGGTCGACGCTTCGACCGTGGCGACCCGTTCGGTTGTGCAGGTCGACGTGCGGGTGGTCGAGTTCAGCCGCTCGGTACTAAAGCAGATCGGGCTGAATATCCTCAAGCAGAACAACGGTTTCACATTCGGCTCGTTTGCCCCTTCGTCGCTGACGTCGGCGAACTTCGGATCGTCGCCGTCATTCAACTCGACTTTGCCGATCGCGTCGGCCTTCAATCTGGTGTTCAACTCGGTCACGCACGGTATCGGTGCCGACCTGAGCCTGATGGAGAGCAACAACATGGCGCGAGTGCTCGCGGAGCCGACACTGGTGGCCTTGTCGGGCCAGAGCGCGAGTTTTCTGGCAGGCGGCGAGATCCCGGTGCCGGTCCCGCAAGCGCTCGGTACGGTGTCGATCGAATACAAGCCGTATGGCGTCGGTCTGATGTTGACGCCGACCGTATTGAGTCCCGAGCGGATCGCGCTGAAGGTGGCACCTGAAGCGAGCGAACTGGACTTCACGAATGCAATCACGATCAACGGCGTTACAGTGCCGGCCCTTACGACGCGGCGTGCCGATACCACCGTCGAACTGGGCGACGGCGAGAGCTTTCTGATTGGCGGCCTGATCGACCGCGAAACGATTTCGAATGTGTCGAAAGTGCCGCTGCTCGGCGATCTGCCGATCATCGGTGCCTTCTTCAAGCAGGTGAGCTATTCGCAGAACGACAAGGAACTGGTCATCATCGTGACCCCGCATCTGGTTTCGCCGATTGCCAAGGGCGCCGCCTTGCCTTCGACACCCGGCGAGCAGTCTGAACAGCGCGACGGTGCGGTGTGGCGTTCGGTACTGGGCGGCATAGCGTCGCCGGACGCGGCGCCGGGGTTCTCGAAGTGAACGTGGTTCGCAACAACGCGCGGCCGATGTCGCGCCGCATGGCAAACCGGAAGGGCGGGCAGGACCGTGCATCGGCGCAGGTCAACCGTAGCAGTGCGCAGTACGATTCGGCGGCCCCGAAGTTTCGGCCGTAAAAGGATGTCCAACATGAACGCGAGAACGCATTCATTGACTGAACGGGTGATCACCGATTATTTCGTGTTCGCGTCGCTTGCCGACGAGCACGTCCAATGGCTGGCCAATACGCTGGTGGCAGCAGGCGTGATCGAACAGGTGACGCTCGACCCATCGATGCTGACTCAGCGCATCGCGGCGCTCAATCCGTCGCTGGTGTTGGTCGATTTTTCCGGCGGTCGCGCCGCGGCGGCGAGTGCCGCCACGAGTGCGGCACGGGCTGCTTATCCGGGCCTGCAGATTGTCGCGGTGGGTTCGCTCTCCGAGCCTGAAAGTGCACTCGCTGCGCTACGCGTCGGCGTGCGCGATTTCATCGATCTATCGGCGCCGGCGGAAGACGCGCTGCGTATCACTCGTCAGGTCATCGACAACCTGGTCGAGCCGGTCAGCCGGCACGGTCGTGTGACCGTGCTGCTAGGCGCGCGTGTAGGTATGGGCGCGAGCACGCTGGCCGCTAACCTGTCGGCCTTGTTGCACCGGCGCGATGCGCCGCAGGGGCGGCAGACCGCGCTGTTCGACCTCGGCTTGCCGGCCGGCGACGGCTCGCTGCTGCTCAACACGCGTAGCGAATTCAACTTCGTCGAAGCCGTGCGCAATCTGCGCCGCTTCGACCAGACCTTCGTCCACACCGCGCTGTCGCATCATCCGAGCGGTTTGGCGCTCACTTCGCTGCCGCCGAATCTGGCCGACATGCGCGAGGTGTCGTACTCCAGTTCGATCAGCCTGTTCAACCGCCTGCGCGCATTCTTCGACCAGCAGATCGTCGACCTTGGCGGCTTCAGCAACAGCGAGTTCATCGCGCATGTCGTGCAGGCCGCGGACGAAACGTGGCTGCTGTGCGATCAGGGTGTGGCTTCGATCGTCTCGGCGGTCGGCGTGCTCGATGCCTTGCGCGAAGAGGGCGTGGACGTGAGTCAGGTCCGCCTGCTCGTCAACAGGTTCGATCCGGATCTGGGCCTCACGGCAGCACAGATCGCGCAACGACTCGATATCCCGTTGCTCGGCACGCTGCCTGAGCGGCGCGTGCCGCTCGGACAGGCGGTCAATCAGGGGCAGTTGCTGATCGACGCGTCCGCCCGCGACCCCTACGTGCGAGCGCTCGAACCACTTGTCGAGCGGCTCGGCGGAGCGACTCGACAAGCGGGGCAGGCGCGTGGCAAGTCCACGCTCGGTGCGCTCAAGCGCTTCATTCCAACCTCCAACAAGCGGTCATAGACGATGGCTAAAGACATCGAATTTGCCGACGATGCGCCTTCGTTTGCGCATAGCCAGCAGTTTCAGGACATCAAGAACGCGGCGCACGAACATCTGCTCACGCGCATCGAGGAACTCGGCGCCGAGTTCGGCCGCTGGTCGCGCAATGCGATCAACCAGTTCGTCGACCTGGAAATGGACAGCTTCGTGCGGCTGCGCCGGATTCCAATCAACGAGAGCGAGGTGCGGCTGATTGCCGAAGCGCTGACCAAGGAACTGGCGGGCTTCGGTCCGATCGAGGATCTGCTCAATGACGGGGCAGTCGAGGACATCCTGATCAACGGCTACAACGACGTCTACGTATCGCGCCACGGCATTCTGACGAAGATCCCCGTGCGCTTTGCCGATAACGCGCATCTGCTGCGCATCGTGCGGCGCATTCTCGCGCCGATCGGCCGACGCCTCGACGAATCGAATCCAATGGTCGACGCGCGCCTGCCGAATGGTGGACGCGTCAACGTGGTGATCGAGCCGCTCTCGATCGACGGGCCGATCGTCTCGATCCGTAAATTCCGCAAGGACCCGATGCGTCCTGAGGATCTGCTCGGCAACGGCACCTACAACGCGGAAATCGGCGCCCTGCTGGAAGCGGCGGTGGCCGCGCGCTGCAACGTGCTGGTGTCAGGCGGCACGAGCTCGGGCAAAACCTCGCTGCTCAATGCGCTCGCGTTTCATATTCCCGAGCCGGAGCGCGTCGTGACGATCGAGGATACGGCGGAGCTGTCGCTGAACCATCCGCATGTCGTGCGACTGGAAAGCCGGCCGGGCGGGTTCGACGGCGCGGGCGTCGTGTCGATCCGCGATCTGCTGCGCAATACGCTGCGGATGCGTCCTGACCGCATCATCGTCGGCGAAGTGCGCGGCGGCGAGGTGCTGGAAATGCTGCAGGCGATGAACACGGGCCACGACGGGTCGATGGGTACGGTGCACGCCAGTTCGCCGCGCGAGTGCCTCTACCGGCTCGAAATGCTAGCGGGCTTCGCGGGTTTTCAGGGTACCGAATCGAGCCTGCGCCGGCAGATCGCCAACGCCATCGACTTCATCGTGCAGATCGGCCGCCTGTCGAATGGACGCCGGCGCATTCTGTCCATCACCGAAGTGACGGGTCTATCCGACAACATCATTGCGACCCAGGAGCTGTATCGCTACGAGCCCCTGGTTGCTCAGGATGGCGAAGAGATCGACCAGTGGGTGTCACTTGGCATTCATCCGCACTCGCCGAAGCTCTCGCGCTTCAGGCAGGCGCTCGGTGGCGCGCCGGAGCAAACCGGCCGGTTCGGTGGTTTTGGCGGAGGTGGGTTTGGCGGGGGCTTCAATGTTTAGCGCCACGCTGCTCTTTGTTGCGCTCGCGCTGCTGTGTGCGGCCGGCGCGCTGCTGTTATGGCAGCGCGGGGCGCAACGCGAGGAGCGGGCGAGTACGGAGCGCTTTATTGACAGCCGGATGGCGCCGACGGTGCCAGGGGGCGCCAACCCAGGGCGTGCCGCGCCGCTGCGGCAAGCAGCAACAGCCTATGGCGGTATGGCGCCGCACGCTCCTGATGCTGGCGCGGGTTCGCGCGTGCAATGGGCCTACCTGAAAGCGCGCGTGGGCTTTGCGCTCGACAATACGATGAGTCGTGCCGGCATTTCGAACGCCGGCACATCGGCACTCATCATGATGGCCGCCACGTTTGCAGTGTGTTTCTGGGCGGCTCGCGAGGGCGGTGCGCTGGCCGCGGCCGTGACGCTGCTCGCTTGCCTGTGTTTCGTTTTCTTCCTGGTGTCGACGCGAACGCAGAAGCGCCGCCAGTTGATCGTGCGGCAATTGCCGTCGTTTCTGGACGGCATCGTGCGGCTGATCACGTTGGGTAACAGCGTACCGGCAGCGTTCCAAGGCGCGATGCAGACCACCGATACCCCGTTGCGTGACTGCCTCGATCACGTCTCGCGGATGCTGCGTACCGGTGTCGAGATCGACCGCGCGCTCTCGCAAGCGGCGGTGCTATACGGCGCCCGCGAACTCGAACTCGTCGGTGCGGTGTTGCGCCTGTCGGTGAAGTACGGTGGCCGCGCGGATGTGATGCTCGATCGCATGGCCTCGTTCATGCGCGATCTCGAGCAGGCTGAGCGCGAGCTGTCGGCGATGTCCGCGGAGACGCGCCTGTCGGCGTGGATTCTGGCGCTGCTGCCGGTTGGCATCGGTGGTTTTCTGATCCTGACCAATCCGCGCTACTTCGGCGCAATGTGGTTTGACCCAAGCGGACGTCAGCTCGTGTACGTCGCCTTCGGCCTGCAGCTGATAGGCGCCTGGTTGCTCTACCGCCTGACGCGGCTACGGGGGGCATGATGCAAGCCGATCGCGTTGCTGCCCTCGCGCTGGGACTCGCCGCCTTCGCGTTGCTGTTGCTCGCCGGGGTGCTGCTGGCGCGACTCGCTACGGCGCGGCGCAGCGAGCGCACCTTGGCCCATGCACTCGATCAACGCGCGCAGCAAAGTGCTGCGCTCGCTGCCGCGAGCGCTGGCGCGCGTGGTGCGGACGCGGTGTCGAGCGCGGCTGCCAATGCAAAGAAGAGCAGCCCGGCCTCGGGCATGAAAGTCCTTGTGGAGCGTTTCGCGCACACCGGCATTCGCTGGCTAGATACGCCATTCGGGCGGCAACTGGTCGCTGATGAAGACCGGCGCCTGCTTGAACAATGTGGCTTCGTCGATACGCGCGCCCGTGGACTTTTCCTCATCGCGCGGATCGGCTTCGCGACGGTCTTGCCGTTGCTCGCGGGCATATTTGCAGACGGCCATGTCGAGGGCAAGCGGTACGCCGCCCTGGCGATCTGCGCGTTGATTGTCGGCTTCATGGTGCCGAAATTTTTTATCCAGCGGCGAGCGGCCATGCGCCGGCGCGGTGTGATCGAAGAACTGCCGATGCTGGTGGACCTGTTGCGTTTGCTGCAAGGCGTGGGCCTGTCGCTCGATCAGAGCCTGCAGGTGATGGTCGGAGACTTCCGTGGTGTGCTGCCGGTGCTGTCGAGCGAACTGGAAATCGCCCAGCGCCAGTTCGCGGCGGGCCGCACCCGCGAGCAGTCGCTGCAGCGGCTGGCCTCGAGCTATGGCAACGAAGACATGCGTGCGATCGTGCGCTTGCTGGTGCAGGTGGACCGGCACGGCGGTGCGGTGCAGGAACCGCTGAAGCAGTTCGGCGACCGCTTGCGCGAAGCGCGACGCTCGATGCTGCGCGAGCGGGTCGGGCGTCTCGCGGTGAAGATGACGGGCGTGATGATCCTGACGCTGCTGCCGGCGCTCCTGATCGTGACCGCCGGTCCCGGCGTACTTGCGGTGACGCATTCGCTCAGTTCAATGAGACGGTAGGCAAAGGCCATGACGTACGACGTAACATTGGATCGCTCCGCTTCTGCGTCGCAGGCAGGGGCCGCCGTGCGGACGGCGCGCAGGGTGCGGGTAGTCCGGCACACGACTGCCGTGCTGGCGCTCGCGCTGCTCGGCGCCTGCGCATCGAAGGAGTCGGGATACGGCGTGGGACCGCAGGCCGAACGCGCGGCCGAGATTCAGCAGGCAGGCCGTGACCCTGCACCCGACGCACCGGACGTGTATCTCGACCTGATCAGACGGATGCAGTCAGAGGGGCTTTACTACGCCTCGCTTGCGCACATCGACGCCTTCGAGAAGCAGTACGGCGTGAAGTCCGACACGATCCTGATGCGCGCCGACGCACTGCGCATGACCGATCAGCCGCAAGCGGCCGCGGATGCATACACGAAATTGCTGCAAACGCCGCTTGCAAGCCGCGGCTATCGCGGGCTTGGATTGATCGCCGGCGCCGCGGGCGATTTTACGCAGGCTACCCAGCAACTACTGGAAGCGGCGCGGCTGGCGCCGACCGACGCGCTGACCCTTTCGGATCTCGGTTACGCGCGTTTGTGTGAGGGCGACGTGAACGGTGCGCGCGTGCCGCTCATGAAAGCAGCGGAACTCGACCGCAGCAATCCGAAAATCATCAGCAACGTCGCGTTGTATCTGCTGGCTGACGGCGATAACAAGCGGGCGTCGGCGCTGATGGACCAACAGAAGTTCGCGCCGGATGTGCGCGCGGCGATCCGCCGTGACGCGGCCAAGGTCGCCGCGGCGGAAAGGGCGCAGCAAAGCGTCGCGCAAGCACAGCAGGATGCACGTATCGCGCCGGTCGCGAGCGCGCAGGCTCCCGGGCCTGCGCCGCGCCTGTTGCAGCGGTTCTCACAATAACAGGTGGCAAAAGGGGGCGAGCATGACGAACCAAAACATGAATCGAGGCTGGGGACGTGTCGCCGGGTTCGCGTTGACACTCGCGGCGGTTGCAGTGGCCGGCGGCGCGAACGTGGCCCATGCGCAGGATAACGCTGCTCATCAGCAGGCTGTACCAAACAGCGAAATCGACCACGCGACGAGCCAATGGATCGGCCTTCAACGGAGCAACGTGATGGCTGCACCCGCGCAGCCGATGCTAGGCGAGGAAGCCAGTCTCGCGTACAAGCGCTACCTGGAGTCGTTCAATTCGAAAATTCCGGATTTCTACGGCTCCGCGATGGGGCAGGCCGGCAGTGGCATTTCACAGGGCGGCGCGCTGCAGCAGAACTGATATGTCGGCCTCCGAACCATACCCCTTCGTGATTCTGCGCCTCGCGCGCCGGCGCCGCACAGGCCACGTGTCCGTGCGCCGGCAGCGCGGCGTAACCGCCATTCTGGCGGCGGTTTGCATTGGTATGGCGATTGCGGCGCTGGGGGTGATCGACATTGGCAACTACTATTTCGCGCGCCGCGAGTTGCAGCGTACCGCCGATCTGGCGGCGTCGGCCGCTGCGCAGACCATTAGCAACGGCGGCGACTGCACGTCGGCCACCACCTCGGCACAGAACAATGCTGTGAACGGCAACGGACTGTCGAACAGTAGCGCGACCGTGACGGTGGTATGCGGGCGCTGGGACCCGACGGTCAATGCAGGGCAGTCCTATTTCGCGACCACCGGTACGCCGATGAATGCGGCGCAGGTCACAGTCAGCGAGATCGTGCCTTACTTTTTTGTCGGCCCGGCGCGCGAGATCCAGGCGGTTGCCACGGCTGAGGCCACCAACATCCGCTCGTTCTCGCTGACTTCAGCGGTGGCGAGCCTGTCGGGAGGGCTCCTGAATGGGCTGTTGAACGGCTTGCTGCCCGGGGCCAACCTGAATCTCAGCGTGGCGTCGTATCAAGGATTGGCCACGACCCAGATCAAGCTGGGCGATCTGGCTACCGCGCTCGGTGTCGGTTCGATGAGCCAGTTGCTCGGTACACAGGTTTCCCTCTCGAAACTGGTGACGGCGATGATCACGGCCGCGGGCAAGAGTACGACGTTGGGTGCGACCGCGATTACGGATCTGGGCACGATCGAAGCGGCGATCCCGGGCGGCTTGAACGTCGCGCTCGGTAATAGCGCAACCACCAACGGTTTGCTGGCGGTGGCGCTGGACGATCCACAAGCGGCGGTCAACGCAACCGTGAATGTGCTCGATACCCTGCTGGCGGCGGCCGAGATCGCCAACGGCACGTCCGCCATCAATCTCGGTACGGCACTCAATCTGGGTGCGTTAGCCAATGTCACGGCGCAGGCGAAAATTATCCAGCCGCCGGTTATTGCGGTGGGCGAAGCAGGACAGAACGCGGATGGCACGTGGCGCACCAGTGCGCATTCCGCCGAAGTGCAGGTCTATCTGAACGTCAATCTGCTGAACTTGAGTGTGGGTTTGCCGGGTGTTCCCAGCCTGGTCAGCATCGACGCATTGAACCTGCCGATCTATATCGAGGCGGGATACGGCACCGCCTATGTGCAAAGCACTGAGTGCACGACGCAACACGCCAGCAGCCAAAGCACAATCGTCGCGACGACCGGCATCGCGAACCTCTGTATTGGCGGGGACGCGTCCAAAAACTTTACGAATACGATCACGGCGACGTCCTGCAATATGCCGGCAAAACTCACAACCGTGAATGCTTTGGGCATGTCGGTTATCAAGGTGTCGGTCGGCAGTTCGTCGCCGGCTTCCGGGTTGAATCTCAACCTGCAGGCGGCTTCGACGCCACTTGTGTTCAACGGCGTGCCGAACAGTAGCGATGCGTATCAGTCCACCAATACCAATGGTGTTGGTGCGGCAACCGCCGGCTTGCTGACGCAACTGGCCGCCGGCATGTCGAGCTCGATCTATGCGACTGTCGGGCACGCTAATGTCAGCGTCGCGGCCGCGCCATTGCTCACCGCGATTGTCGGATTGCTTAGCCCCATCCTGACTTCCCTCGACGCACTGCTCGTACCGTTATTGCAACTGCTGGGTGTCCAGATCGGCGTAAGCACGGTCCACGACCTCGGACTCGCCTGCGGTCAGGCCCAACTGGTTTACTGATTCTTCGCCAATGAGAACCACCGCCAAAATCGACGAACTCGATATCTACGTTTGGGAAGGCAAGGCCGACATCGTCGACCGGGTCGCACGCTGCATGGCGAGCTTCGACGTCGAGGTGATCCGCGCAGACGACATCGCGATTTCGCCTGAGCGCAGCGCGTTGCGGCCGTCGCTTGCCATCATCAGCGTCTCCGTGATCGACAGCGGCGCGCTGATCCTGCGCGACTGGCAAGCCGCGCACGGCATGCCGGTGGTGTGGGTCGGCGCCGCACCGCGCGATCACGATCCCGCCATGTATCCGTCCGAGTACTCCCATATCCTGCCGCTCGACTTCACCTGCGCCGAGCTGCGCGGAATGGTCACCAAGCTGGTGTTGCAGTTGCGCGCGCACACGGCGCAGACGCTCGAGTCGAGCGCGCTGGTGGCCAATTCGGAATGCATGCAGGCGTTACTGCACGAAGTCGACACGTTTGCCGACTGCGACACCAGCGTGCTGGTGCATGGCGAGACGGGCGTCGGTAAGGAGCGCATCGCCCAGTTGCTGCACGAAAAGCACCGCCGTTACGGTCAGGGCCCATTCGTACCGGTGAACTGCGGCGCGATTCCGGATGGCCTCTTCGAGTCGCTCTTCTTCGGACATTCGAAAGGCTCGTTCACCGGCGCAGTGGTTGCTCACAAAGGCTATTTCGAGCAGGCCGACGGCGGCACGCTGTTCCTCGACGAAATCGGCGACCTGCCGCTCTACCAACAGGTCAAACTGCTGCGCGTGCTTGAGGACAGCGCGGTCACGCGGATCGGCTCGGCTACGCCCGTCAAGCTCGACTTCCGGCTGGTGGCCGCCACCAACAAGCACCTGCCGCAACTGGTCAAGGACGGCACTTTCCGCGCCGACCTTTACTACCGGCTTGCAGTGATCGAGCTGAAAATCCCCTCGCTCGAAGAGCGCGGCGCGGTCGACAAGATCGCCATCTTCAAAGCCTTCATCGCTTCGGTGGTGAGTCCGGATAAGCTCGCGACGTTGCCCGACATCCCGTACTGGCTGGCTGACGCCGTCGCCGACACCTATTTCCCCGGCAATGTGCGCGAGCTGCGCAACCTCGCCGAGCGGATCGGCGTAACGGTGCGCCAGATCGGCACGTGGGATGCGGTGCGGCTGCAACGGCTGCTGGCGCTCGCGCGCAGCAATCAGCCGGTGCCCGTCGAGAGCGCGGCAGAAGTGCTGGTCGATCGCAGTAAATGGGACATGGCCGAGCGCAGCCGCGTGATCGCGGCGCTCGACGCAAACGGTTGGCGCAGGCAGGATACTGCCGGTACGCTAGGCATCAGCCGAAAGGTGTTGTGGGAGAAAATGCGCAAGTACCAAATTTTCGACGAGGAACCCGAAGTTCGCGAAAGTGAGTAATAATGAGACAAGATGTAACAAAACAAAAACTGTTCAAGCAGGAATTACATGGACCACAAGTCGAAACTTCGACAGATTGCCCTGGGCGCTCTGGTTGCGCTGGGGACCGTGCAGAGCGTTTATGCGCAAGCTTTGACGGATAACGGGGCAAGCGCCCCGGTCGTTTCCCAACCGGCCACGACGACAGCATTGCCGGCCACGACGCAGGACCAGCCGGGACAATCAACGGCGCTCACGCCGGACGAGGCGAAGCAATCCGCCGCCGGCAACGTGGCAGAACTGCAGCAGATGATCCGGGGTTCGGATCTGCGGGAGTTACGCACGACGTACAACGGCAGCTACGGCGCGAGCATGCTGTTCTACCCGAAGGAAATGACCTACTACGTCGCGCTGTTCCAGCAGAAGACCTTCTGGCGGGTCATCAAGACCGAGGACGACACGCGCGCTGAACTGATCTACAAGGACTTCGTCCGTCAGACTCTGCAGTTGTCGGACATTGAGATTCGCCGCACCCGGTTAGAGGCGCAAAAGGCCTTCACGGACCGCATGATCGCACTGTCCCAGGACCGCGCGAACCGCCTGCAGGCCGACCTCGATGTGGCGCACCAGCAACAGAACATCGTCAACAGCCAGCAGCAGCAGACGCGCGCGGAAGCCACTGCGCTCGCGCAGCAGAAGACTGCCGCTCAGGCCCAGTTGCGCGAAGCACAGCGTCAGGTGCAGGAACTGCAGCGTCAGCTGGATAGCGGTCTGCCGACTACAGCGCACTGAGCACGCGCCGCTAGCACTGCTGGCGGTCGAAAACATGACCTCGCCCGGTTCGCCGCGCGAGGTTTTGTTGTTTCCGGTACCGCACAATGCGCGCCTCGTTCGCTTGATGAATGAGGGAGGGGCGTTGGATGGCCAAGGGCGAGTGGCGAGTGGCCGGCGGCGAATTACGGACGGGCAAGAGGGCTTCGGCTACTCCGTCCTGAGCGACTCGTCTTCGGTTCGCGCGGAGGTACGGCGCGAGATGCTCTCCCAGGCCGCCACTACGATCATCACGGCCGTGGTGAGGCCTCCTGTCATCAGCAGGTCGGTGTGAAACGCGAACGGCACGACGAGTGCGAGGAGCGCAAGCCCGACCCAGTGCGACAGCGGAAACCGGCCATAGACGACGCGCTTGTAAAGGCCGTTACCCGCCACGTAAATAGCCGGACCGCCGAGCAGCAGCCAGGCGGTCGGCCAGTCGATGCGTTCGGGCGGATGCAGGATCACGAGATCGTCGGCGGCTGCCGAGACGATCACGCCGGCAATCAGGATCACGTGCACGTAGTGGAAATACGCCGCCATCAGGCCGGGCTCGCTTGAGCGTTCGATGGCGCGGCTGCCGGCGCTGCTGCTGGTATCGAAGTAGACCCACCACATGGCAACGCTGCCGGCAAAACACACCAGGAATGCGATGATCGACGGCGCGGTCCATGCGCTCAGATCCGACAGTGTGCCGCCCGTCACCAGCACCGATTCTCCGAGCGCGAGAATCACGAACGCCTGACAGCGCTCGGCGATATGGCCGCCTTCGGTGGTGCGCCAGTCGGCGGCGCTCGAACGGCCGAAGAGCGGCAGCGGGAAGCCGAACATCGGCGAAATGTACTCGCACAGCACTGCCGCGCTCCAGCAGGCAAAGCGCGGCAGTCCGTCCAGCAGGCCGCCCGCGATCCACGCGATGCCCGAAATCACCAGCCATCCGCAGATGCGCCGGAAGTTCGCAGTGAGTGCATGGTGGCGGCCGAGAAAAGCCAGAACCACGAGACTGCGGCCCACCTGGATCGCCACGTAACTGATCGCAAAGACGAGGCCGCGCTCGCCGTAGGCAAGCGGCAGGCTCGCGGCCATCACCATGCCGACCAGCATCACCGCAAACAGCAGCAGACGGACCTGGATGCGCTCGGGATTGAACCAGTTCGTCACCCAGCAGGTGTATTGCCAGCCGAGCCAGACCGCGAACCAGAGCACCAGCGTTTCCAGCGCGCCGAATGCGCTCAGGTTATGCACCAGCCGATGCGAGAGTTGCGTGACCGCAAACGCGTAGATCAGGTCGAAGAACAGTTCGACGTTGGTGACCCGGGCTTCGTGGCCGTCGCGTTCGCGCAGGAAGCGCGCAGAGGTGGGAGTGTGCGGGCGGGCGGTGTCGCTGGGCATGCTGTCGTTCCTTCTGGCGGGAGCGGGCAGGGTCCGGCGCGCTGCGTGGGTCTTGCAGCGCCGCGCGCGGGCTTTGGCGCCTGGGGCGCGGTGCGATGTAGCGCGCCGTTCAGGTAGTGTGCCTAGGGGCGCTTGTTTTGTTTGGCAGGCGTCTGCGGTGCCGGGACGGGATGCGGCCGTTCGGTTGGATCGACGGCGATCGGGTCGCTGGCGGGGAAGGTCTCGTCGAGTGCCTCGTCGAGGCGGTCTTCGCCCGTTTCAGCGGGAGGCGGTGCGCTGGGCTTCGGCTTGGACATGTCGTTCTCCGCATAGGGTATCGAGCAGTCAGGATAGCGCAATCCTGCCGCCGACGACCACTTGGCCGTTCGGCCAAACGTCGGAATGGCGCGGGTCGCCGGTCGGGCGACCGGTGTCTGCGCGTGAGCCTCCCGCTTGCAGGGAGCGTGTCCGCTCAACGGTGTTAAATGTTTCCTTCACAACGCTCACGTGCCGCCGCCCGCTCGATGCGTGGCGATGCTCATGCCGCGCGAGGCCACATGACGCCACAGAAATCCTTGAAATTGACGGGGATTGGCTCGTCTTGGGTGTGTCGCGGGACAACGGCCCGCATCGGCCGCATCGGGGCGGCAAAGAGACGAGGTGGCGCAGCTATGGAATCGAACAGGTCGCGGCAGGCGCAACGCTTTAGTGCGTCACACGTCGTGGAGGCGGAACTGGAGCATCTGGATTGGGCCACGCGGCAACCGATGGTCCGCATGTTCAATGGCGGCTACTGGCGGCGCCGCGTGCTGGCGATCAAAGCGGCCTACGAGCTGACCCACCAGCAGGGCATGCGCATCGAGCAGATCTTGCAGCGGCTGGGCGAGCTGGTGGAGTAGCCCGCCTGCGCCACCGGCTTATTCGTTGCCGTTGTTGTTGCCGCCGCCATGACCGTCGCCACTGCCAGTTCCGAACAGCCGCCGGCGGCGCGTAACGACCACCGGACCGTCTGACGGCGGGCGCTCGGAGGAGGGCGTACGCTCGGCAGGCGGCTGGCCGCCATACGACTCGCGCGGTTCACGCGGCTCGCGATGCTCACGCGGTTCGCGCGAACCATGCGGGCCCCGCGTGGTGTGTTCGCCGTGCGACGGCCGTCCGGCGCGCGGCGCTGGCCGTGTGCCGGTGTCGAGCTGGATGGTGGAGATGGCGCGCTTGTAGATGCCTTGCAAGCCGACCGGCGTGCGCAGCATCACCAGATACTGATCGAACGACTCGATGCATCCTGTCAGGCGAATGCCATTGACAAGATAGATCTCGACGCGCTTTCGTTCTTTGCGCGCTGCGTTCATGAAGTCGTTTTGCGGATGCGATTCTGCGGATGCCATGGACAAGTCAGGTAAGAAGGACAGTTGCTCGCCGCGATTCTACCCTTTTCGGGGCAAAGCGCGCGGGGTAAGCGATCTGGGTCCACTATAACGGCTTGCGCGCCCGGAAGCATCTGATAACTGGTCATCGTAACGTTGAGTTACGAATCTGGCTAGGAAACTGGCCGAGGAACACTGGCCGGATGGCACCGGCGACAGCGTTATCTGTAACCGCGCGGAATAAAACGCCTCCTGCCCACGTTAAGTCTCTATAGCGGCGCACATTTCGTGCGCTGCAATTCGGCTTTGCCCCGTCCGGGCAGCCCCATGCTGGACGAACCCGGACACGCCGGCTACGGCGCCTTGCTGCGCACGCTATGCGGCAATACGACACGCCGGCAAGGCCGGGCCCAAACTGGAGACAGTATATGAAGCCTTTCCGTATCGTTTCGACTGCGTGCGTGCTCGTGGCGCTCGCGCTGGCATCGCTCGCCGTCACGGGCTGTGCCACGCCCGGCGACTCGGGTTCGTCCTCTAGCAGCAGCACCGGCGGTTATTGAGCACCCGCGCGTAACGTTCGCCGCGTGAAGTTCGAAGCGGAAGTGATTTCATGGCTCCCGCAGTTGCGCCGCTATGCGCGCGCACTGACGGGCGATTCCGCGTGGGCGGACGATCTGGTGCAGGACACCGCCGAGCGCGCCCTGGCGCGCTGGGCGGCATTTCGTCCAAACAGCAATTTGCGGGCATGGCTGCTGACGATTTTGCGCCATCTCTACATCGACCAGTTGCGGGCCCGCCGCGAGATTACGGTTGACGAAGAGAGCGCGCCGTGGCGCAATCTGGAGGCGCCGGCAGGCGTTGTCGACGGCCTTGTGCTGCGTGATTTGCAGCGGGCGTTGTATTGCCTGCCGCTCGAACAGCGCGAAGTGCTGCTGCTCGTCTGCGTGGAAGAGCTGACTTATCAGGAAGCATCGGTTGCACTCAGCGTGCCGGTCGGCACGGTGATGTCGCGTTTGTCGCGCGCGCGCGAGCACATGCGTGTGCTGCTGACCGAAGGTCCGACGCGTAAGTCCGCGCCGCTCAAAGTAGTGAGAAATCCGTGATGAGCCACGACGACCACCATTCCGCTGTGCCGAAACCGCCCGACCTGCAGGCGTTGTCGGCGTTCGTCGATGACGAGTTGCCGGATGAGACGCACGCCGCGGTGCTCGAGCATCTTGTACAAGATCCGCAGGCCGCCGCCCGGGTCGCAGACTGGCGCGCCCAGAAGTCGGCGCTAAAGGCGTTGTGCGGCGCGCCCGTGGCTGATGAGCCGTCGTTCATCGTGGTGCGCGCGTCGGCGCCATGGTGGCGGCGCGCTGGCCTCGCCGCGTGCTGGCTCGTCGCCGGCGCCGGTCTCGCGCTGGTGCTGGGGCCGCTGGCGTCGCACCTGCCGGGCGGCCTGCTCGATCACGAGCCCATGAGCTTTGCGAAGCGCGCCGACGTCGCCTACGCGGTCTACACGCCGGAGCAGCGCCATCCGGTCGAGGTCGCCGCAAGCGAGGAAAAACATCTGATCAGCTGGTTGTCCAAGCGCCTCGACCGGCCACTCTCCGTGCCGTCGCTGCAGGAGTACGGCTACTCGCTGGTGGGCGGGCGTCTACTGCCGGGCGAAGCGGGGCCGGCGGCGCAGTTCATGTACGAGAATCCGGAGGGCGCACGGCTCACGCTTTACGTGACGGGTATCCCAGACAACGAAACCGCGTTTCGCCTGTTTCGCGACGGCAATCGTCGCACCTTCTACTGGGTCAGCGATCACATGGGCTACGCGCTGTCCGGGCCGATCTCGGAGGGCAAGCTGCGCGAGATGGCCATTGACGTATGCGGCGATCTAGGCGGCAAGCCGGAGTCCTGGCAATAGTTTCTCGTCACCGTGCTGCCCGGATTCTGTCAGGTCCACGCCCTGAAACACGCTGTAACGCACACTCGCCGCGCGGCTCGTGCGAAGCCGGAATAGTGCGCTGAGACACGTCGTTTACTCATTGCGAGTCTGTGCTGTTGCGGCTTTTGCACGCAGGCGGCGGCATGGACGGATGCGAGGCAAAACGATGGGGTCTTCACGGTGACGACCGCGTGGGCGGTTGCGACGCCGGACTGTCGGGCGGGACGAAATCATGCGTAATATCAAAGGACGCTGCGCGCTGCTATGTGTGTGTCTGGCGTGCGCGGGGCCGGTGGCGGCGCAGGAAGCGGCGGACAGTGTGGCCAATGCTGCACCGCCGTGCCAGCAGATCGCGGGTCAGGCCGAGATCGACGGCACGATGCAGCAGATCACCGGACTGGCGTGCCAGCAACCGGACGGCACCTGGCAGATCGTGCAAGGCGCCGACGATAACGTGGCGCTGTACCCGGCGCCGATCTATCCGTACTACGATCCATTCTATTGGGGCGGTGTCGTGGCAGTCGGATTCGGTGGGCCGTTTATTTTCGTCGACCGGTTTCATCACCGCTATCCCATCGGTTATGTTCATTTCAGCCGCGCTTCTTTCCGCACAGGGGTACACGTGGGCGGCGGGCACGGTTCCGGTACCTGGCAAGGCGCCGGCGGGATGCATGGTGGTTTTGGCGGTGGAGGCGGGCGCCGGTAGAGGTGGCCGTAGCCGGCCGTCGCAGTCAAAGGAGAGGCCTTGACACGTATTTTGCCGCCGAACGTTTCAGAGGCGCAGTTCGACCGGGCGCTCGCCGCATGGGGCGCGATTGTGGGTGAACAGCATGTGGTGTCGTCCGGGGCAGACCTCGCTTCGTACCGCGATCCTTTCGCGCCCGGCCAGGCGGCGGCGTTCGCCGCCTCCGCTGCGCTGCAGCCGGACTCGATCGAAGCCATCCGCGCGGCTTTGCGCGTCGCCACGCAGTACCGCATTCCGCTCTGGACCGTTTCCACCGGGCGTAATTTTGCGTACGGTGGCGCGGCGCCGCGGCTGACGGGTTCGGTCGTGCTGGACCTGCAGCGGATGAACCGCATTATTGATGTCAACGAAACGCTTGCCTATGCGCTCGTCGAACCCGGGGTCAGCTACTTCGACCTGTACGCTTATCTGCGCAACAACGGCCATCGGTTGTGGGTCGATCCGCCTGCGGCTGGCTGGGGCAGCGTGATCGGCAACACGCTGGAGCGCGGTTTCGGCTACACGTCCTATGGCGATCACGCTGCCAACCAGTGCGGCATGGAGATCGTGCTGGCCAACGGCGACGTCGTGCGCACGGGCATGGGAGCGATCGATATCGGCACTGCGTGGCAGACTTTTCAGCCGGGCTACGGCCCCTCGTTCGATGCGATGTTCATGCAGTCCAACTATGGTGTCGTCACGAAGATGGGGGTGTGGCTGATGCCTGCGCCGTCGGCCTATCTGCTCGGCGAAATCCAGTTTCGTCGTGAAGAGGATCTGGAAGCGATCGTCGAGATTCTGCGGCCGTTGCGGCTCGATGAAACGATCCGCAACAACGCCGTGATCGAAGGCGGGTTACGCCGCGCGGCAGGTCTCACGCCGCGTTCGCAGTGGTACGAGGGCACGGGTGCGATGCCGGAGAGCGCGATCGAGGCGATGCTCAAGAAGCTCGACGTAGGCCGCTGGAATTTGCATTACGCGCTATACGGCACGCCCGAGCTGATCGATGCGCGTTACGCGATCGTGCAGCGGGCGTTCGCGCAGGTGCCGCAGGCGAAGATGCTCGCGCGCCGGTATCGCGGGGATGAGCAACCCACCGGCGGCGCCGATCGCAACATGGCCGGCATTCCTGCCATGAGCGCCTTCCGGATGCTCGACTGGCGCGGCGGCGCGGGCGCGCACGCCGATTTCTCGCCGGTGTGCCCGGCGACCGGGCGCGATGCGATGCGCCAGTACACGATGGCGAAGGCCCGCGCGGCCGAATACGGCTTCGATTACTACGGCGGCTTCACGGCCGGTACGCGTCATCTGAATCACATTGTCGCGATCATTTTCGATCGCGACAATGCCCAGCAGGCGGACCTGGCGGGCGATCTGCTGCGCGTGCTGATGAGCGATGCGCGCGCGGCCGGTTACGGCGAATATCGGTCGCATCTGGCCTACATGGATCTCGCCGCCGCGCAGTACAGTTTCAACGACGGCGCCTTGCTGCGGCTGTCGGAGACGATCAAGGATGCGCTCGACCCGGCCGGCATCCTGTCGCCGGGCAAACAGGGCGTGTGGCCCGCGGCATGGCGTGAGCGGCGCGGTTATACGTGATGCGGTGCAGCGCCACGTGATGCATGGCGATGGCGTGACGCCAGCTCACGCCTGATTTGACAGAACCGGATCCAGGCAATGGACAGGCGCGCTTTTATGATGACCGGTGCGTGGCTTTCGGCGGCGGCCGGCGCGTTGCCGTCCATGACGCACGCCGCCATGGCGCGTCATATGATCGCGGTGGTCGATGCGAGCCTTGCAGGAGGACGCGCGTTCTCTCGCGAGACCGCGCGCAAGGGTATTTCGGTCTTCGAAATAAGTCACGACAGCGGCGACGACATTGGCACCCTGTGGTACACGACGCTGGCGCCTCGGCTGATTGCGGCATCCGGTCTCGTGATCGGCGTCGTGCGTGCGTCCGATTATTTCGTGCTTGGAGAACTCGCGTTGCGCTCGACGGGCCTGGTCGAGCACCGGTGCGAACGGTGCACAGGAAGGCCCACGCCCGTGGCATTCCTGCTTGGACCTGCGGCGACACGCCGTCGCTCAGCCTGAACGACCCTCAGAACTTATACGCCGGATTCTTCGGATCAAACGCCGCATCGTCGAAGGTTTTCGGCGTGATGGTCTCGAACACGATTTTTTCGAAGATCTTCCCGTCGTTCGCATAGGACTCGACCGTGCGGAAATACGGATGCCGCAAATCGAGCCCGAGCGTCTCTTTCTTCGCGTAGAACTGCGGCTGGCCGATCGGCGTCTCATACGTGAAGGTGACGACCCGCACGCCTTCGATGGTCTGCACGGCGATCTGGGTGGAACGCGGCACGCCGGCTTCGACGTATTTCTTGCCCTCGGCCAGATACTGGTTGGCGATATAACCGGTGCCGAGGTCGCGTACCTGATGGTTCGACTGTGCCCGGGCCAGCGCGCCGGTCGTCGAGGTCCAGATTGACATAACGCCTAACAGGCCACCGAGGTGCCCATACATTTCGTCGCTGCGTTTGGACTCGTCGTAGATGATTTCCTGGCCCGCGTGCGCACCGTCCGGCAGCCATTTGGTGTAAATGCGCAGCGGATCGTGCGCGATGCGCACCAGCATGTGATCGGGCTTGTCCGGCCACTCGTTCTTGATGCGCTCCCAGCGCAACATCGTGAATTCATACGACGGATAGCCGTTTGGCCCTTGCTGGATATAGCGCGACAGCGTGAGCGGATCGAGCGACTGAAACAGCGCGGTGAGCTGCGCGTCGTTGAGTTTCTCGAGCTCACCGCTTTGCTGGGCCTGTCGCAGCCAGTGCACCTGCTGGTCGAGCGTCAGCTTGCCCGCTTGCGCCGGTGGGGTGGACGGCGCTTGCATGGCGCTGGCGGCCTCGGTGCCGGCAGCAGTGTCTGCCGCGGGGTTCGCCGCCGTGTTCGCACCAGCTGGCTGCGTGCCGGATTGCGCGAACGCCACCGCCGACGCGCAGGTGAGCACCGTGCAGGCAAACCAGGGCCGCAGCAGCGTGGCGACGCGCATAGCGCGCTTACAGGCCGGCGCGGGCTGCGCACGCGTGAACAGACGGTGCTTCATTCATTTCCCTCCAGATCCAGAATCTGCGGAATCGATCACGGCCCTGCCACTCGAGTTGTGCTCGAGGTGTGTCTGTCGTCAGGCACGGTTTTGTTTGGCGAGTTCCTCGTCGCGCAGCGCACGCCGCAGAATTTTTCCGACATTGGTCTGTGGTAACTCGTCGCGGAACTCGACCACTTTCGGCACCTTGTAGCCGGTCAGATTCTTGCGGCAGTGCGCGATGACCTGCTCCGCGGTCAGCGACGGGTTGCGCGATACGACGAATACCTTGACGCGTTCGCCTTGCGCGGGATCGGGAATGCCGATGGCCGCCACTTCGCGCACATCGGGATGCATGGCGATCACGTCTTCGATCTCGTTCGGATAGACGTTGAAGCCCGACACCAGAATCATGTCCTTCTTGCGGTCGATGAGCCGCATGAAGCCACGCGAATCCATCACGCCGATGTCGCCAGTGGCGAGCCAGCCGTCGTCGTCGAAGACCTTGGCGGTTTCGTCGGGACGGTTCCAGTAGCCCTTCATCACCTGCGGACCCTTGACGCACAGTTCACCCGCTTCGCCAATATTCGCCCAACTGCCGTCGTCTTTCCTGAAACGCACCTGGGTGGAGGGGGCGGGCAGGCCGATCGAGCCTTCGAAATCACGCATGTTTTTGAGGTCCACCGGATTCATCGACACGATCGGCGAGCATTCCGTGAGCCCGTAGCCTTCGATAATCGGTTGCCCGGTGACGGCCTTGAAGCGCTCGGCGACGGCTTTTTGCGTGGCCATGCCGCCTGCCATCGCGAGTTTCAGGTCCGAGAAGTCGTGCTTCCTGAACTCTTCGTTTTCGAGGAACGCGTTATAGAGCGTGTTGACCGCCGTGATCCCGGTGAATTTCTCATGACGGATGATCATCATGACGCGCTTGGTGTCGCGCGGATTGGCGATCAGGATGTTGCGCCCGCCCAGTCCCATGAAGATCATCGCATTCACGGTGAGCGAATAGATGTGATAGAGCGGCAGCGGTGTGAGCACGGTTTCGATGTCGCCGGTCAACTGCCCCTGCGACCAGACCTTGGCCTGCAGCAGGTTGGCGATGATGTTCTGATGCGTGAGCATGGCGCCCTTGGCGACGCCGGTGGTGCCGCCTGTGTATTGCAGGAACGCCAGATCGCCACGGCTCGGGCGCACCGGCGTCAGGGGCCGGTTATAGCCGATGGAGAGCGCGTCGAGCAGATGCACGGCCTGCGGCAGACGGTACTTCGGCACCATCTTTTTGACGTGCCGCAGCATGAAATTGAGCAGACGTCCCTTCAGGTTCAGCCCATCGGCGAGCAGATCGCCGAGACCGGTGACGATCACGTTCTGCACGCGCGTGCCGGGCAACGCGTCCTCGACGGTCTTCGCGAAGTTCTCGAACACGATGATGGTCTGCGCGCCGCTGTCCTTGAGCTGGTGTGCGAGTTCGCGCACGGTGTAGAGCGGATTCACGTTGACGACCACCGCGCCAGCCTTCAGGACACCGAACAGCGCGACTGGATACTGGAACGTGTTCGGCAGCATGATGGCGACGCGCTCGCCCGGTTTGACACCGATGCTTTGCAGATATGCCGCGAATGCGGTGGCCTTGCGCGCCAGTTCGCCATAGGTGAGGTTGGCACCAACGCTCACATACGCGACCCGCTCGCGGAATTGCGCGGTGCATTCGTCGAAGAACTGCACGATCGACTCGTACTGCCGCACGTCGATTTCGTGCGGCACGTCAGGTGGATACGAGGCGTACCAGATGCCGTCGGTGTTAGGCGCACGCTGCACCGGTCTGGCTTCGACGGATGGAATCGGCGCCGATTGGGTAGGCTGGTTCATTGCATGTCTCCTGAAGCGCAAGGCTTCTTTTGTGTCTGTTTATGTGCAGCTGTATCGATACCTGGGTATTGCATAAGAATAAGGTTGTGACGACTAGCGTTCGAGAATCGCGACGACCCCTTGGCCGCCCGCTGCGCAGATCGATATCAGGCCGCGCGCCGTGCCGGCCGGTTTGTCGAGTTGTGCCAGCATTTTCGCGAGGCCGGCGACGATCCGGCCGCCGGTCGCGGCAAACGGATGCCCGGTAGCAAGCGAACCGCCGTTGACATTCAGTTTCGCATGATCGATGGCGCCGAGCGGGCCGGCAAGGCCAAGTTGTGTGCGGCAATACTCGTCATCCTGCCATGCGGTGAGCGTACACAGCACCTGGGCCGCAAACGCCTCGTGAATTTCGTAAAGGTCGAAGTCCTGCAGGGTGAGGCCCGCCCGCGCCAGCATGCGCGGCACGGCGTAGGCCGGCGCCATCAGCAGGCCTTCTTTCTTGTCGAAGTAATCGACTGCGGCCGTCTCCGACCACGTGAGATACGCGAGCACCGGCAGCCCGTGGGCGGCGGCCCATGCTTCGCTGGCGAGCAGGACGGCTGAGGCGCCGTCAGTGAGCGGCGTGGAGTTGCCGGCGGTCAGCGTGCCGGCGTCGCGGTCGAATACGGGCTTGAGGCCCGCGAGCTTGTCCAGCGTCAGGTCGGCGCGCAGGTTGTTGTCGCGCGCGAGGCCACGATACGGCGTCATCAGGTCGTTGAGAAAGCCGCGCGTATACGCATCGGCGAGCTTGCGATGGCTCTCAAAGGCGAGTTCGTCCTGCGCCTCGCGCGCAATGCCCCAGCGCTTGGCCATCAGTTCGCAGTGTTCGCCCATGGACAGGCCCGTGCGCGGTTCACCGTTGCGCGGCAACAGCGGCTTGAAGAACATGCCCGGACGCAGCTTCGTCAACGCGCCGACGCGCTGGCCGGTGGTCTTGCCGCGATTCGCTTCGAGCAGGATTTTGCGCATCCGCTCGTTGACGCCGATCGGCGCGTCCGAGGTGGTGTCGACGCCGCCCGCAATGCCCGCTTCGATCTGGGCGAGGGCGATCTTGTTGGCCACGAGAATCGCCGCTTCGAGACCGGTGCCGCAGGCCTGTTGCACGTCATAGGCGGGCGTTTCCTTGGCGAGGGTGGTCGAGAGCACGGACTCGCGCGTGAGGTTGAAGTCGCGCGAGTGTTTGATGACCGCGCCCGCTGCCACTTCGCCCAGGCGCTCGCCGTGCAGGTTGAAGCGGTCGATGAGCCCCTGTAGCGTGAAGGTCAGCATGTCCTGATTCGAGGCGTTCGCGTAGGCCGTGTTCGCACGCGCAAACGGAATCCGGTTGCCGCCGATGATGGCGACGCGCCGCACAGCGGGAAGCGGGTGGGACATGCGTAACTCCTTTCAGGGCGTGGCGGGTTGATCGGTGGTGGCGTTTCGCTGCGCGCTACGCAGTGAATGGTGGCGAGTCCCCGATCATGAGGAGCGCTCGTTCATAACGTGGTCCATTGAAATCGGCCGCGCAAATGCGGCTTGTCGCCTGTCGCGTCGCGCACTTCCAGGTCGCGCGTGGTCGTGGGCGCTATCGCTGCTGCGGCCGTCGCCGGCACGGTGGTCCATAAGGAGGCGTCGCTGGGCAGCAGCATCGGCAATTTGAACTCGGCGCTGATAAGTGCTTCGGCGAACGCCTTGGGCGGTTGCAGCGCAGCAGTTGCGCGCGCGAGGGTCCACATGCCGTGAGCAATCGCACGAGGAAAGCCAAATGCTTTCGCGGACAGCGTCGTCAGGTGAATCGGGTTGTAGTCGCCGGACACGTGCGCGTAGTCGCGCCCAAGTTGCGCGGGGAGCTGCCAGCGCGCCACGCGCTGCAACGCGTCGCGTTCGATCTCGAGCGCGGCCAACGGGTCGCCCAACGGGGCGACGCCGCGCTTCAGATACACGCTGTCGCCGTCCCAGACCGCTTCGCCGCGGCGATAGAGGCGCGTGTGCAACACGAACGCCTGGCCCTTGTCATGGCGCAGCAAAGCGCCGAATTCGACTTCGACGCGCAACACTTCGTTGTACGCGAGCGGTCGCCTCAAGCGCACATGATTGGCCAGGTGCACGAGTCCGAGCGCGGGCCACGGGAAGGCGGGGTCGGTCAGCATCAGCAGATGCAGCGGGAAGGCAAGCAGATGCGGAAAAGTGAGCGGGACGCCGTGCTCCGGAATAAAGCCGCAGACGCGTGCATAGCGTTCGATGGCCGCGGGTTCGAGCGGCGCCGCGGGGCGCACGAGACGCAATGCGGGTAATTGCGAGGCGCGGCCGCGCTTGAACACGCCGGACAACGCGCGCGCATATAGCTTGGCCGGCGCGGGCAACTGTTCGATCACCACGGTGCGGGGGCGCGCCGCGCCGTAGGGCTGACCAATGCCGGAAGGCTCGCCCATGCTCATGCTCCGATCAGGCTTTGGCCGCACACGCGCACGACTTGTCCTGTGACGCCCGCGCATCCGGGATGCGCGAGCCACGCAATGGTCTGGGCCACATCCACCGGCTGGCCGCCCTGGCTCAGCGAATTCATCCGGCGGCCGGCTTCGCGGATCGTTAGCGGAATCTTGGCCGTCATCTGGGTTTCGATGAAACCCGGTGCGATGGCGTTGATCGTAATGCGCCGCTCGCCCAACCGCGCAGCCATGCTTTGCACGCGGCCTATCACGCCGGCCTTCGAGGTCGCGTAGTTGGTCTGACCCATGTTGCCGGCAATGCCGCTGATCGACGACACGCAGACAATGCGGCCGCCGTCGCGCAGCGTCCCGGCGGCGAGCAGCGCGTCGTCGAGGCGTTCCTGGGCGGACAGGTTGATATCGATCACGCTATGCCACGCGGCTTCGGTCATCCGTGCAATGGTCTTATCTTTCGTGATGCCGGCGTTATGCACGACGATGTCGATGCCGAGCTCATCGAGTGCGGCGGCGATCTGCGCGGGCGTTTCGGGGGCGGCGATATCGAAGGCGAGGGTAGTGCCGGATAGTGGCCGGATCGTCGCCTCCAGCGCCTCGCGGGCCGATGGTATATCGATGCCGATCACATGCGCGCCCTCGGCCGCGAGCGCATTGGCGATGGCGGCGCCGATGCCGCGCGCCGCGCCCGTCACGACGGCGCGCTTGCCGGCGAGCGGTTGGGCCCAGTCTACGGTGGTTGATTCGGGGGAGGAGGCAATGCGCACCGCCTGCCCCGACACATACGCCGAACGCGGCGACAGAAAGAAGCGCAAGGTCGCCTCGGCCTCATGCTCGGCGCCTTGCGCGACGTAGACCAGATTGGCCGTGATACCACGCCGCGCCTCCTTGCCGAGCGAGCGCGTGAGCCCTTCGAGCGCCCGTTGCGCGGTCCATTGCCGCGGATTCGCGCAGGCTTCGGGCGGCCGCCCCAGCACGACGATCCGCCCGCACTTGCCGAGCGAACGCAGCGTGTCGTGGAAGAACCCAAAGGCGCTATCGAGCTGGCTACTGTCTTCGATGCCGCTCGCGTCGAAGATCAGTGCGGCAACCCGCCCGTGCGGTCCGGCTTCGGCCGGCTCGAAGCGGCCCGTCATCAGAGCGTGGCGCGCCGCGAGCGGTATCCACAGTCCGGCGCTTTCATGCGCGACGCTCGTGAAGCCGCTACGCGCGATCACCCCTGCGAGCGCATCGAGCAGATGCGGTTGGCGCCCCGCACCGATCGCGACGAGCCCGTCGAACTCGGGCCGATCCGCGCGGTAGCGGCGCAATACCTCGGGCTTCGGCAATCCGATCGAGCGCACGAGGCGTGCACCGAACGGCGAATTGACGAAGTTCAGGTAGGTGTCTTTCATCTTATGTTGCTCCGCTGGCCAGTCGGGTTTGCGTCACCGGTTTCCTCAGTGTGCATGGCACGACGCTCAGGCTGCAAGTTGCATCGCTTTTTCGAGTGCCTCCTTGCGCTGTTGCAGGCCTTCGAGCATACCGAATTCGGCCGCGAAGTCGTCGACCTTCACCACCTCGGCGCCATAGCGGGCATAGTCGTCGAGTACCTGCCGCTCGTCGGCGTCGATGAGGCCTTGCTGTTGCGCGTCTGCCGTCCATGCGGCGAGGTGCGCGAGGCTTTGCGGCATCTGTGTGAGCAGGCCTTGCTTGACCGCTTCGCGCAGTTTCTGCTCGATGGCGTTGATGCGCGGATTCAGCGCGAACAGCAACTCGCCGTAGCCGAGCGGATCGACGTCCGGATGCGGCACATACGAATCGGAGACGAGCCGCTCACGCGCGACGCCCGGTGTTTGCATCAACTCGGCAATCGCGGTGCCGAGGCTGTCCGATGGCGCGCGGTGCGGCAGACCGAACGGAAACGCGAGCACGCGCACGAGGCCCGCGGCGAGACGGTTCGGATAGTTGACGAGCACGCCGTCGATGGCCTCCTGCGCCTGATGTAACGCGTCCTCGACACCCCAGCGCACGAGCGGCAGATCGCTTTCCTGGCGGCCTTCGTCTTCGAAGCGCTTGAGCGTCGCGGAGATGAGGTAGAGCTGCGACAGCACATCGCCAAGCCGCGCGGAAATCCGCTCACGCCGTTTCAGATCGCCACCCAGCACGAACATCGACACATCGGCGAGCAGCGCGAACACGGTGGAAATGCGCGTCGCTGCGCGGTAATACGGCGCGAGCGGCGCATAGGCGCGCTGTGGCTTGCGGATGAATGCGCCGGCCGTGATGCCGTAGACGAAACTGCGTACCACGTTCGACAGCGTAAAGCTGACGTGGCCGAAGAACGCCTCGTCGAAATCGCGCAGCGCTTTGCCGCGGTCGTCTTCGCGCGTCGCGGCCATTTCCTTGAGTACATACGGATGGCAACGGATCGCGCCCTGGCCGAAGATGATCAGGCAGCGCGTCAGGATGTTGGCCCCTTCGACGGTGATCGAAATCGGCACCTGTTGATAAGCGCGCGCGAGGAAGTTCGACGGCCCCATGCAGATGCCCTTGCCGGCGACGACATCCATACCGTCGTTGACGACCTTACGGGCGCGCTCGGTAATGTGATACTTCGCGATTGCGGAAATCACCGAGGGCTTTTCGCCGAGGTCGACCGCATGCGCGGAGAGCCGCCGCGCCGCGTCCATCACATACAGGTTGCCACCCATGCGGCCGAGCGCTTCCTGCACGCCTTCGAACTTACCGACTGCGGTGCGGAACTGGCGGCGCACGGCGGCATACGCGCCGGTGCCGCGCACGGCGATCTTCGCCATGCCGACGTTCGACGACGGCAGCGAAATGGCCCGGCCGGCGGCCAGGCACTCCATCAGCATGCGCCAGCCGTTGCCCACCTGGGCGCGTCCGCCGATCACCCAGTCGAGCGGGATGAACACGTCCTTGCCCGAATTCGGGCCGTTCTGGAACACCGCGTTGAGCGGCCAATGACGGCGGCCGATGTTCACGCCAGGGTGCGAGGTGGGAATCAGTGCGCAGGTAATGCCGGGCTCGTCCGCGGAGCCGAGCAGATGATCCGGATCGAGCGCGCGAAAGGCGAGGCCGAGCACGGTCGCAATTGGACCGAGCGTGATGTAGCGCTTGTCCCACGTCACGCGAAAGCCGAGCGTCTCGCGGCCCTCGAAGCTGCCTTTGCAGACAATGCCGATATCGGGAATCGCCGCGGCATCCGAGCCGGCATAGGGACTCGTCAGCGCGAAGCAGGGGATTTCGACGCCACGCGCGAGACGCGGCAGATAGTAGTTCTTCTGTTCTTCGGTGCCGTAATGCATCAGCAACTCAGCGGGGCCGAGGGAGTTCGGCACCATCACCGAAACGGCTGCCGCCGAGCAGCGGGTGGCGAGCTTCATGATGACCTGTGAATGCGCGTAGGCGGAGAACTGCTTACCGCCATACTGCTTCGGAATGATCATGCCGAGAAAGCCGCGCTCCTTGATGTATTGCCACGTCTGCGGCGACAGGTCCTGCCAGATGGCGGTGGTTTCCCAATCGTTCGCGAGATCGCAGAGGTGCTGACACTCGACATCGAGAAACGACTGCTCTTCTGCGGTCAGCCTGGCGGGGCCGTGTCCAAGCAGGGTGTCCCAATGCGGGCGTCCCGAGAACAAGGCGGCGTCCCACCAGACCGTGCCCGCTTCGATGGCGTCGCGCTCGGTCGGCGACATCTCAGGCAGGATCTTGCGGAAGATCTCAAGTACCGGCTTCGATAGCCACGCGCGGCGCAGCGGCTTCACCGTCAGGACGAGCGCCGGCAGCACGAACACGATGGCGAGGATGGCGGTGGCGAGCGGTGCTGCCGCGCCGCTCAGATGCGCGGCCGCGACCCAGACGATCAGGAAGGCAAGCCACCATGAGGCGCGAGCCTGAAGGTAGACGAGCGCGGCAGCGGCGACGATAAGCACTAAGAAGAACCACGACATGACGCTTCCTCCCTGTTGTTATGGTGCGTGCGGACGCTTCCGCAGGATGCGGAAGGTTCGCTTTCATTGTTTGACAGCACTTGCGGTGCCAGGTGCACCGCGGCGCCTGGGCGGCAACCTCTAGTCCGCCCAGGCACGCTCGGGTCAGGCTGCGCCGTGTGCGAGATGACGCAATGGGCCCGAGCCGCCGCTGATGCCGCCGTGGCGCTCTGCCGGCGCCGGCTCGCGTGACGAGGGTGTGTCGGGCGCGTCGGGTGCAGCGGCGCTGGCGTGCGTGCCTGACAGGCCGCCGCAGCCGCCGTCCTGCGCGTCCGAGGTGCCGTCCGCGCTACCGTCGGCGGCATCGCCCAGCACGGCCGCGAAGGCCGCCAACTGATTGACGTCGGGCAGCGGCGCCTTGAGGGCGGCCACCATCAGCGAAGCGAGCCGCGCGATCAGTTGCAGATCGTTCATCGACTTGCCTTGCGAGAACTCCGTGATCAGGCTGTCGGTGTCCGTGCCGGCCAGCACGCCGGAGAGCGCGCCGATGGCGAAGTGCAGACGCCAGCCGAGTTCTTCGCGCGGCAGATGCGGCAGCGCGCGCTGGAATGCCTCGAAGAAGCGCTCGGCCACCGAGGCGTAATGCCCGTTCAGGAAGTCGCGAATGAACGACGACGGATCGGTGTAAGCGCGCCCGAGCAACCGCAGGAACGCCTTGCCGCCCACCCGTGGATCGCGCGAAAGGCGCAAGGCCGGAATGAACATCGCACCGAGGACGTGTTCGCAGGTGAGCCGCGGGCCGAGCATTGTGTCGAAGCGATCGAGCAGCTTGACCCGTTCCTGGTTGAGGCGGTCGAGGCGGCGCGAGAGCATCGCGTGAATCAGCGCTTCCTTACTGCCGAAGTGATAGTTGACCGCTGCGAGATTGACCTCGGCACGCGAGGTGATCTGACGCAGCGACATGGTCTCATAGCCGCATTCGATAAAAAGCGTTTCTGCGGCGTCGAGGATGCGTGACTTCGTGTCGCCGGTATGCCGGCCTGCTGTGCGAACTGCCATTTTGCGCTCCCAATGCCGGTTACCCGGCCGCAAACAAGCGATTCAAATGCGCATTTGAAACATGCGTTTTTTTCAGGATAAGAAGGATCTGGATCATCGGGCAAGGGCTCTGTGTGGACGGACTCCTCTAAAAAGGCACCGCTGCGCGGCGTCAAACGCCTGGGTCAACGATTCGGGCGCCAAATAAAAAGGCCGTTCCGATCGAAATCGGAACGGCCTCGTCATACTGCCTGGCGTGGCGGCCTGCGGCCGCCTATATGTATGTTTCGGTGCTGCTGCTTTCGGTGCTGCTGGTATTAAACGATATTAAACCGCGGCAACCGCTTTGGCAGATTGTGTCATATCTATGCCTCGGCGTTCACGACTAAACGGAATCAGTACCGCAATTACGATGGCGACGATACCGATCACCACAGCCATGACGAGCGCGTAGTTGTTGCCGTGCTTCTCGGCGAGGCCCGCTTGCAGCGGCGCGTTGACCGAGGCGAGCAGGTTGCCGAGCTGATACACGAGGCCCGGGAAGGTGGCGCGGATTTCATCCGGCGAGATCTCGTTCAGATGAACCGGAATTACGCCCCATGCGCCTTGCACCGAGATCTGCATCAGGAATGCGCCCACTGCGAGCAGCACTGGCGTGCTCGAAAAGGCCCACAACGGCAACACCGGCAGTGCGATCAAGGCGGCGATAAAGATCGCACGCTTACGGCCGATTTTCTCCGAGATGAAGCCGAAGAACAGGCCGCCGCAAATCGCGCCGATATTCAGCACAATCGTGATGACCGAGACGGTATGCGGGTCGAAGTGATGCTGTTCACGCAGGAAGGTCGGATACAGATCTTGCGAACCGTGCGAGAAGAAGTTGAACGCGGTCATCAGGATGATCGCGTAGATCGACAACGTGATGTTCTTCTTCAGCGTAGCAAGCAGTCCCGGCCTTGCGCGCTTTTCCAGCGTTTTGAACGCGGGCGACTCAGGCACATGCGCGCGCACGTAAAGGACCAGCAGCGCAGGGAGCACGCCGACCATGAACATGCCGCGCCAGCCGATGTACTGATACAGCACGCCGAATACGACCGAGGCGAGCAGATAGCCGCTTGGATAGCCGGCTTGCAGCAGACCGGAGACGATGCCGCGCGATTTGGCCGGCACGGTTTCCATGGTCAGTGCGCCGCCGACACCCCATTCGCCGCCCATCGCGATCCCGAACAGCGCGCGCAGCACGAGCAGCGTGGTGAGGTTGGGCGAGAAGCCAGACAGCAGTTCGAGCAGGGAATAGCACGCGATGTTGACCATCAGCGTGGGGCGGCGGCCGAATTTATCGGCGAGCCAGCCAAAAATGAGCGCGCCGACCGGGCGCATCATGAGACTCAACGTAATCCCAAAGGCTACGGTCTTAACGTCAGTACCAAACTCGGTCGCGATATCTTTCAATATGAATACCATTAGAAAGAAATCGAATGCGTCGAGTGTCCATCCTAGATACGCCGCGATCGTGACGTTTTTCTGTTCCCGAGTCCAACTCATGTGTTTTTTCTCCAAGTCTCCGAACAACCCGTGCCTTACGGCGGGCCGCTGGGCGACCCGCGCACCCCGTGGTGCGGGCTTCGGGGGAGTGTACGCCGACCGTTAAGCGTCTGCATGCTTGAATGCACTTTCTTAGTACATGTCCCTAATCGCGGGGCAGCGCAGGGCGGCGAAATGGAGTCTCGATTGTTGGCAATATGTAGTTAAATCACCGCGGAGTTATTTTATTGTTTGTTAATTGTAATGTTTTTGTTTGGTGTGATCGCGACGCCGATAGATCAAACGCGCCAGAAACAGCAGCTCATAACTGAAATTTTTCGCTTTCGTGTGTAAGTTTACACATGGCTGTATGCAAGTGGTCGTGCCGCGAGACCCGACTCTGGCGAGATGTTTCTTACTGTTGCGCCGGGCTGCCAATATATGCAGTAAATGAATCAGTCGAGTAGAAAAATCAATTTGCCTCATGATGTCACGAGCAATAGCATAGGGTAATCCCGAGATCAGCGTCCATAGCCCGCCATCATGCCGTCCACCACGTCCAGCCGATCGACCCCTCGCGAGTCAGCGACTCCCGAGCGTAGCCCGCTCACCGTGTTCGTCGCCGTCATGCTGCTGACCGGCGTCGGCGCGGGCCTCGGCGGCATGCTGCTGGCGCTGCTCCTTCACTGGATTCAGCACCTTGCTTTTGGCTACAGCATTGAGCACGTCATCAGTAGCGAGAGTTTCCTGGACGGCGTGAGCGGCGCAACACCCGAGCGGCGTGTGCTGGTGCTGGTGATTTGCGGTCTCATCGCCGGTCTCGGCTGGTGGGCGCTGTATCGTTTCGGACGTCCACTCGTCAGCATCAAGAAAGCGGTGAAGTCGGACGATCCGCGCATGCCCGTTGTCAGCACGGTGGTGCATGCGGTGCTGCAAATCGTGACCGTCGCGCTGGGCTCGCCGCTTGGGCGCGAAGTCGCGCCGCGCGAGATCGGCTCGGTGTGGGCCGGTTGGCTGTCACATCGCGCCGGGTTGTCGGTCGCCGAGAGCCGGATCATGGTGGCGTGTGGCGCGGGCGCGGGTCTCGCCGCGGTGTATAACGTGCCGCTTGGCGGCGCGGTGTTCGTACTCGAGGTCTTGCTGGGCACGTTCGGCTGGGCGGCGCTGGTGCCGGCCGTGGCGACCTCGGCAATTGCCGCCATGGTTGCGTGGATTGGTCTGGGTAACGAGCATCAATACACGGTCTCGCCGCTAATGCTGAGTACGCCGCTGGTCGCGTGGTCGGCGTTGTGTGGTCCGATTTTCGGGGTGGCGGCGTGGGGCTTCACGCAGTTGACCACGCGTGCCCGGGCGCAGGCGCCGAAGGACTGGCGGCTCCCGGCTCTGGCGTTGCTCAATTTCGCCATCATTGGTGTGCTTGCCATTGCGTTCCCGCAGTTGCTGGGCAACGGCAAAGGGCCGGCCGGTCTCTCGTTCAATAGCGAACTGACCATTGGACTTGCGGCGGTGCTGCTGGTACTTAAGGTGTTGATCACGGCGGGCAGCTTGCGCGCGGGTGCGGAAGGCGGCCTGCTCACGCCGGGACTTGCCAACGGCGCGTTGCTCGCGATCGTGCTGGGTGGCGTGTGGAACCTGATCTGGCCGGGTACGTCATCGGGCGCGTTTGCCATTGTCGGCGCAGCGGCTTTTCTTGCCGCCTCGATGCAGATGCCGCTAACCGCCGTCGTGCTGATCCTCGAATTCACACGCGTGAGTCACGACTTTCTGATTCCCATTCTGTTTGCGGTGGCGGGCTCGGTGTCGACGTTCAAGCTGCTGGCGAAGGTGTGGGCCGCGCGGACTACGAGTGCGACGAGCGCGACGCCGGTGACCAAGCCGGCTGCTGCGGCGATGGCACGGACGAATGCGGGCGGGAATTGAGCGGGGAGGTGGGTGGAAACCGCTGAAGCACTGAGCTCATCAAATTTTCAGTGAACGTGCTAAAGGATGACATTGGCTTCGATAGCCGGGGCTACCGAAAGGAAATCGCATTCCCCGAATCGGGATTTCATTGCTGAGTAACGAAATGCGTTGGATAGGCGATGAAGGTCGATGGCCTGGCGGCTTCGAGCTGTTTGGGGATCAGCGGCATCATGCTGTTCAGCGAGTACATTGACGAACCCGAGCTTTCAACATATTAGCTACCGCACTGCGTGGAGTGCGGATTAGAAGTGGAAGTGGACGAGCACTGACCCAGAAAACAAAAAACCCCGCATGCTCATCGCTTTGCGGGGCGTTTCGTTTTTACTTGAAGAGGGGTGGTGCCCAGGAGAGGACTCGAACCTCCACGGTGTTGCCACCGCTAGGACCTGAACCTAGTGCGTCTACCAATTCCGCCACCTGGGCACGTCTTCAAGCTAGACCGCTATTTTAACGGGATGATGCGGCTTGTCAATGGGGACTTTAACAAACGCTTCATTCAACCGTTCGGATTTTCATGTGTCGAATCAGATTCGATACTGACTTCCCGTCCTGCCGATACACCGCCATCCATTCGAAACAGCTTCAAACGAACGGCAGGGTCTTACACAAAAAGTAAAGCCGCTCGGAAGCGGCTTTACTTTTGAATCTGGTGCCCAAGAGAGGACTCGAACCTCCACAGTGTTGCCACCGCTAGGACCTGAACCTAGTGCGTCTACCAATTTCGCCACCTGGGCAGGTGTCTGTACAGCAGAGACCGCAATTATAGCGACAGATTCGAACGTGTCAAGCATTTCGAGAAAGCCGCGAAGCGCGGGCCGATTGTGCCTCTGAGCGCCTGCTGCCGCGCCGCTTGGCGCGCAATACGGGTGTTAGAATGCCTCGCAGTAGTTCGTTGGCACGGTGCACAAGCCCGTCGGACTCAGCCTTGAACGAGCCAGACCCGAGCAGTCAATTGCAGGTGCAACAGAGCCCCGTCATTACGCCGACCGACGTCCATGCAACGAGAAAAAATCATCGACAAGCCCTTGAGCAAATATCCGTACCCGATTCCGAGCCGCGAAGAAATCCTCGGCGTGCTACGCACGAGTGAAGCGCCGCTTGCAGCGAACGACATCGCCGAAGCATTGTCGATCAAGCGCCAGGAGCGCGAAGGATTTTTCAAGCGCCTGGCGGCGATGGAGCGTGATGGCCAGATCCGGCTTGATCAGCGCAACCATTACCAGCTTACGCATCCCTCCAATTTTGTGGGCGGCCGCGTGCAGGGCCACCGCGACGGCTACGGTTTTCTCGTGCGCGACGACGGCCAGGACGACCTGTTCCTGCCTACCGGCGAGATGCAGAAGGTCATGCACAACGACCGCGTGCTCGCGCGGATCGTCGGCTATGACCGGCGTGGCCGGCCCGAAGGCCATATCGTCGAGGTCACCGACCGCGCCAACAAGCGCGTGATCGGGCGTCTGCTCAACGAAAACGGCGCGCTGATTGTGGCCCCGGAAGACAAGCGCATCGGCCACGACATCCTGATCACGCAGAACACCAAGAAAGCCAAGGTCGGCCAGGTGGTGGTGGTCGAACTGACGGATTTCCCGAGCCGCCATTCGCAGCCGCTCGGCCGCGTGGTTGAAGTGCTGGGCGATATTGACGACCCCGGCATGGAGATCGAAATCGCCGTGCGTAAGTACGGTGTGCCGCACGAGTTCAGCCAGGCTGCGCTCGATGACGCCGCCAAACTGCCCGACGAAGTGCGTCCCACCGACATCCGCCATCGCGTCGATCTGCGTGACGTGCCGCTCGTCACGATCGACGGTGAAGACGCCCGCGACTTCGACGACGCGGTGTACTGCGAACCGATCACGGTCGGCAAGGGCGAGGGTTTCCGCCTGATCGTCGCCATTGCCGACGTCTCGCACTATGTACATCCGAAGAGCGGCCTCGACGTCGATGCGATCGAGCGCAGCACCTCGGTCTATTTTCCGCGCCGCGTGATTCCGATGCTGCCGGAGAAGCTGTCGAACGGGCTGTGCTCGCTGAACCCGCACGTCGACCGTTGCGTGCTGGTGTGCGACATGGTGATCACCGCACGCGGCGAGATCAAGGCCTATCAGTTCTATCCGGGCGTGATGCACTCGTCGGCGCGTCTGACCTATACCGAAGTCGCCGCGGTGCTGAAGAACACCAAGGGCCCCGAAGCGACACGCCGTGCGGCCTTGCTGCCGCAACTGCAGAATCTGTATGGCGTGTACAAGTCGTTGTTCGCCGCCCGGCAAAAGCGCGGTGCAATCGACTTCGATACGACCGAGACTTACATCGTCTGCAATGCGCAGGGCAAGATCGAGCAGATCATCCCGCGCACCCGCAACGACGCGCACAAGCTGATTGAAGAATGCATGCTGGCCGCCAACGTCTGCGCGGCCGACTTCATGAAGCGCAACAAGCACCCGGGCCTGTACCGCGTGCACGCCGGGCCGACCGCTGAGAAACTCGAAAATCTGCGCACCTTCCTGCGCGGCATGGGCCTCACGCTGGGTGGTGGCGACTCGCCGCACGCGAGCGACTACGCCGCGCTGATGGCACATATTCGCGACCGGCCCGATGCACAGATGCTGCAGACCATGTTGCTGCGCTCGATGCAACAGGCGGTCTACAGCCCGGAGAACATCGGCCACTTCGGTCTCGCGTACGAAGCCTATGCGCACTTTACGAGCCCGATTCGCCGCTATCCCGACCTGCTGACCCACCGCGCGATCTACGCGATCCTGCAGGGCCGCAAGTACACGCCGGAAGCGCCGCATGGCGTCGACCTGAACACGGCGCTGTCGCCGCGCGCTCGAGCGATGCAGCAGGCCGACGACGAAAAGCGCGGCCGCACGCGTTCGAACAACGTGGCGATCTGGGAAGAACTCGGTCTGCACTGCTCGGCCAACGAGCGCCGTGCGGACGAGGCCTCGCGCGATGTCGAAGCCTGGCTCAAGTGCTACTTCATGCGCGACAAGCTCGGTGAAGAGTATGGCGGCATGGTGAGCGGCGTGACGTCGTTCGGCATCTTCGTGCAGTTGGACGCGCTGTTTATTGAAGGCCTCGTGCACGTCACCGAACTCGGCTCCGACTACTTCCAGTACGACGAGATCAAGAACGAGTTGCGCGGCGAACGCACGGGTATCCGCTACCGCCTGTCGGACCGGGTGCGCGTGCAGGTGAGCCGCGTCGATCTGGATGCTCGCAAGATCGATTTCCGGCTGGTGCGCGATACGCCGATCAAGTCGCCGGGCTCGCGTGTGCCGCTCACAGACAAGGCTTTGGCCGACACTGGCGGGGCGCGTGTGCGCTCGCTGCCGCCGGCAGACGGTGGCTCGGCTGGTGCGGGTGCGCGCCGCAAGAAGGCGGCACCGGCGTCGACGCTCGCCGTCAAGGAAGCCCGTGCGGCACGCGGTGCGGCCAAGAAGCACGGCGCCTCGGCCAAGTCCACTTCTTCGTCGAAGGCACAGACGCGCAAGAAACGCTGAGCTCGCGCCGAAGTCGCAAGTCATCGCGATTCCGGCGGCGGTCATATTGCAGCGGGCTCACCGCGCGCAACCGGTACATGTGCATGTGCCGGTTGCGCGCGGTCTGCATTTGGTTTGCATTTATCCCAGTAGCGCATCCGCGTCGCGGAGTGCTCAATCAAAGGTTGTTTCAGTCATGTCACGTCTCAAGGTTCTATACGGTTTCCACGCAGTGACCGCACGTCTGCGCCACGATGCTGCGACGGTCGAAGAGGTCTACTACGACGCGACGCGCAAAGATCGCCGCATGACAGATTTTTTGCATACGGCGAAGGAAGCGGGCGTGCGTCTGATTGCAGCCGACGAAACGCGTCTGTGGGGCCTCGCACACACCGAACGGCACCAGGGGGTCGTCGCGCGTGCGGGCGACCTGCCGCTGGCGCAGAATCTCGCGGAGCTGCTGGATGGCATCAACGGCGCGCCGCTGATTCTGGTGCTCGACGGCGTGACCGATCCGCACAATCTCGGCGCGTGTCTGCGGGTCGCGGATGCGGCTGGCGCACATGCCGTGATCGCGCCACGCGATCGGGCGGTCGGACTGAACGCTACAGCCGCGAAAGTGGCGAGCGGGGCGGCCGATACGGTGCCGTACATCACAGTCACGAATCTGGCGCGCGCACTGCGCGAGTTGAAGGATGCCGGCGTCTGGGTGGTTGGGACGGCTGACGAGGCTACCGCCAGCGTTTACGAAACGAAGCTCGACGGTCCGGTCGCGCTCGTGATGGGCGCGGAAGGTGAGGGCATGCGCCGTCTCACACGCGATACCTGCGATATTGTGATGAAGATTCCGATGGCGGGCAGCGTTGAGAGTCTGAACGTGTCCGTGGCGAGCGGCGTTTGCCTGTACGAAGCAGTGCGGCAACGTTCGGTGAAAAAATAGCTCGCTGTATCAGCAGCTCGCAAGGGCGTTCCATTCTCCGATGCCGCCCGTTTTTCCATCCAAGTGTTCAATACGTTGATCAGCCGGGGCCGTAGCGCGCCGGCTGCGCATTGCGCAAGACGTAAGCCGCAATGCGCGCGTCCCGGAACCGCAAAGCACGGAGCAGCACACCGGCCGGCAAGCTGCAACGAGCAGGACGGTGGCTGGCCTGACAAACGTCGGCGAAGGCCTGGGAGTGGCGCAACGCCAATCCATATGAAGCGTGGTCGGCCAAGTAAACCCTCGCCGGTAGTTCCCGATTTAATCTCGAAGATGTACTAAGCGAAATAATGACTAATATTTAATATGTACTCCGATGTAGTTGTCCGTCAGGGATGAGTGAACTGGTCGAATTGACCTTCAGTTGACCTGTCTTGCCCTTCCTGGTTGAACCGGTTTTTTCGCCAATTCTCTCTTCCGCTACGGATCCTGTTTGCTAGCTTGTCAGGCGTCCTCGCTCGTGCGACTGGGCTTGAACTTCGGGCCTTCCTTTCCACTTGAGTACCGCCGCTTCGTCAATAAGGTGTACAAAATATTGAAGCGATGATTCACTTCGAATCTCTCTTCAATCCACTCCAGCAGCTTTTGGGCCGTTGCCGTTTGATCCGTTTTCGGAGCGTATGGCAGGCAGATCTTCTGCATCACCGTCACGCCCGGATCACGCACGCCTTCTGCTGCTTCTGAGGCGGCCAACTTCCTCTTCCTGTCGCCGCATGGCCTCGTGGAAGCGTTTCCCCACGTTGATCCGTTGCTCGCCGAACGCCAGCAATGTCAGCTCGCGCGGCGTCGACTCGTCTCGATGAGTGTCGGACAGCGAGATCCCTTTTGGATGGTCACGGCTGGGGACACGAGGATGTCAGGGCGGCAAATGTCAACTTTGCGATCTCCCGAAATGCGGAATTCACTAGCCGGTCTGCCGAACATTATCGATCCGTTTTAGGCGGACGGACCCAACAACTCGACAGACAGACGCCAGATTGTTGTCACTGGTTACAGCCGGATTACGGTTCGAAATTTTCTCGCGAATGCTGAGTAACGTTTGGTAGCGAACGGTTGCCACGTGGCGCTGCGCATAACGTTAAAGCACCGGAATCGGGTTGTCGTCAATGTTCGGTAGCGCGCACAGAAGCTGTTTCGTTGATCAAATCTAACGCAGCCCTGACCAGCTAGTGTAGGACATCCGGTGTCGGGAGAGCGGAAGGCGAACTATGAAGAATCGGTCGACAACTGAATCTTAAGGTAAGGACGACTTAGTAAATAGACGCCATCTGGGTGTTGGAAAAATTTCTTCAAGACAACTTTCTGGAGCTAGACGTGAAAAAGGATAACGGGGACTTTCTGAAGATCGGTACTTGTAAAGCAGCCGTGGCGCTCGCGGTCAGCCTGTACGCGGCAATGGCTTGTGCCCAATCAAGTCCGGACGGGGTAAACAGCACGCCAGCTAATACGGCACCGCAAACGCCAGTCGCCGTAGCTCCCTCGTTGCTGACGCTGGCTCAGGACTCGACGAAGTACTGGCCGAGGGGAAGCGGCGGTACAGGAACTGGGAATACGGGAACTGGGGGTACGGGAACTGACGGGACAGGAACCGGAAGTTCCGGAGCTAAGGGTTCGGGAGCTGGCAGCGCGGGAGCGGGCACTTCGGGATCTGGCGACGCCGGGGTTGGCAACTCCGGGACCGGTGGCACAGGGACCGGTAGTACGGGTACCGGCAGTACGGGGACCGGCAGTACAGGCACTGGGGGAGACGGCGACGGTGGCCATTGTGGCGACGGCCCAGGCGATGGCGGTCATGGACACGGTGACGGCGGTCACGGCGATGGCGGTGATGGACACGGTGACGGTGGTCATGGCGATGGTCATGGGCACGGTGACGGTGGTCATGGCGATGGTGGTGATGGACACGGTGACGGTGGTCATGGCGATGGTCATGGACACGGTGACGGTGGTCACGGCGATGGCGGTGATGGACACGGCGACGGCGGTCATGGCGACGGTGGACACGGCGACGGTGGACACGGCGACGGTGGACACGGCGACGGCGGTCATGGCGACGGTGGACACGGCGACGGTGGACACGGCGACGGTGGACACGGCGACGGCGGCCATGGTGACGGCGGCCATGGCGACGGTGGTCATGGCGACGGTGGTCGCGGCGACGGTGGCCACGGCGATGGCGGTCACGGCGATGGTGGCCACGGCGATGGTGGCCACGGCGATGGCGGCCATGGCGACGGTGGTCATGGTGACGGCGGCCACGGCGATGGCGGCCACGGTGACGGCGGTCATGGCAATGGCGGTCACGGTGACGGTGGCCACGGTGATGGCGGCCACGGCGACGGCGGCCACGGCGACGGTGGCCACGGTGATGGCGGTCACGGTGACGGCGGTCATGGCAACGGCGGCCACGGCGAGGGTGGCCATGGTGACGGTGGTCACGGCGACGGTGGTCACGGCGACGGTGGTCACGGCGACGGCGGCCACGGCGATGGCGGCCACGGTGACGGCGGTCATGGCAATGGCGGTCACGGCGACGGTGGCCACGGTGATGGGGGCCATGGCGACGGCGGCCACGGTGACGGCGGCCACGGTGGTCATGGCGATGGTGGCCATGGTGCAGGCGGCCACGGCAATGGTGGCCACGGCGGCGGCGGTTCTAACGGCGGCCACGGAGGTCACTGACGCGAACGGTTTGGCCAGCGCCTAGATGCTCGTTAGTCCAGTCTCGCGCTGGCCAGGCTCCAAGCCGAATGGCAATGAATAGCGCAGGCGGATTCATTAGCGCATGTTTACATGCGACTATTGATCTGCCTGTCTACATGAAGCGAGTTAGTCACTCGCTCAGGAAGTCACGCGTACTCAACTGATCGCGCATTACGCGTAACCTGAATACAGCAAACGGGATAGCGATTGCAAATCGCATCGCTTAGGTATGCTGTTGAGATGACCGGTAACCTTGCAACGTTGCTCACGTGTCCAGATTCCACCTCATCAAACGCGGCGTACGGTTTCGAATTCCGGATTCTTGCGCGTGCGCTTCGAATACAACGTGCCCTTTCGCACATTCTTCACTCGTCCACACGATCAGTATTGTGTAGGTCTCCTGTATGGAGTTCGCACTCGCCTTGCCTGAGGAATGGCGCTTCGCCGCAGTATTTCGCGTCGTCGGGGTGTTCCCGCTAGCGATCTTCTGCATACACATCCTGCTCGACTCCACCGTCGATCGCCGCTAAGGCAAGAACATGCAGCGCCATTTTCTCGACACCGTGTGTTATCCGATCACGTTCTCGGCTATCAGCGTGATCGCGCCGGTTGCTGCCTTGCCGGGCGTCACTTCGCAGCCGCGCTCGAGCGCACGGGTAAGTTCGGACCGCGCCATCCGCACGGGCGGCTCATGCGCCTGCGTCCCCGTCACGCGAGCCCCTAGGAGCTGGCACCGAAATCGTTGCCGCAAATACAGCCGGCAACTGGCCCGGTCTCATTTGCTACAGAACAGAGGGGATTTGTCATGTGCGGAATCGTAGGGGCAGTGGCTCGGCGCGATGTCACATCAACCCTGACCGAGGGGCTGCGACGGCTCGAATATCGCGGCTATGACTCGTGCGGAATCGCCGTGCTTCAGCAGGGCGTGCCGCGCCGGGTGCGCAGCGTTACGCGCGTCGCGAACCTCATTGCACAGGTCGAGGAGGTAGCCCTGTCGGGGACGGTCGGTATCGCGCATACGCGATGGGCGACGCACGGCGCGCCGGTCACCGAGAACGCCCACCCGATTTTCTCCAACGGTGATATCGCGCTGGTGCACAACGGGATCATCGAAAATCACGAGGCCTTGCGGGACGAACTGAAGGCGCTTGGCTATGTCTTCGAATCGGATACCGATACGGAAGTCATCGCACATCTTATTCACCACACCTGCCAGCAACAGAGTTCGGGTTGCCTGTTTGACGCGGTCCGCCATTCCCTGCAACGCCTGCACGGAGCGTATGCGATTGCGGTATTCGCAAAGAGTGAACCGGGACGCGTGATCGGCGCGCGCGCCGGCTCGCCGCTGGTTGTCGGTCTCGGCGAGCAGGGCAATTATCTCGCGTCGGATGCGATGGCACTGGCCGGCACAGCCGAGAACTTCATCTATCTCGAAGAGGGAGATATGGTGGAGCTTTCGCTCGATGGCGCACGCGTCGTCGATCGCCACGGCGATAACGTCCAGCGCAGCATCAAGGCGCAGTGCCTGAGTGGCAACGCGGTAGAGCTTGGTCCCTACCGGCACTACATGCAAAAGGAGATTTTCGAGCAACCCAGCGTCATTGCCGACGCCACCGAAGCGGTGCAGATGATAACGCCGGATTTGTTCGGGCAGGGGGCAGAGCTCGCATTTCGTGAAGTCGATTCGGTGCTGATTCTTGCCTGCGGCACCAGCTATTACTCCGGCTTGACAGCGAAATACTGGCTCGAATCGCTCGCGCAAGTGTCGACGCAAGTGGAGGTCGCAAGCGAATACCGATATCGCAGCAGTGTCACGAATCCGAACACGCTCGTTGTCGTCGTATCACAATCGGGTGAAACGGCAGACACGCTGGCGGCCCTGAAACACGCGCAATTGCTAGGGCATCGGCACACACTTGCCATTTGCAATGTCGCCGGCAGCACGATCACGCGACATGCGCAATTGCAATACATGACGAGCGCCGGTCCGGAAATCGGTGTCGCGTCGACCAAGGCCTTTACGACACAACTTGTCGCGTTGTTCCTGCTGGCATTGGCGCTTGGCAAGCAACGGGGCCGCGTCAGCGCGATGGAGGAGGCTGCGTATCTCAATCAGTTGCATCACTTGCCAGCCGAGCTCAACAGCGTGCTGGCGCTCGAGGCTCAGATCATCGCGTGGTCCGAAGCGTTTGCGGGCAAGGAGCATGCGCTCTTTCTCGGCCGCGGACTGCACTATCCGATTGCGCTTGAGGGCGCGTTAAAGCTCAAGGAAATTTCGTACATCCACGCCGAGGCTTATCCGGCGGGGGAACTCAAGCATGGACCATTGGCGCTTGTGACAAGCCAGATGCCCGTTGTTACGATCGCGCCCAACGATGCGTTGCTGGAAAAGCTGAAGTCGAACATGCAGGAGGTGCGGGCGCGTGGAGGTCAGCTGTATGTACTTGCCGATGCGAATTCGCGAATCGGCAGCAGCGACAGCGTTCATGTGATCCGCATGCCCGAGAACTACGGCAGCCTTTCGCCGATCCTTCACGTGGTTCCGCTGCAGTTGCTCGCGTATCACACCGCTTGTGCGCGCGGCACGGATGTCGACAAGCCGCGCAATCTGGCGAAATCGGTAACGGTTGAGTGAGGCCAGCCGAAGAAGTGGCAGCCACCGACCTCGTGGCTCTCAACAGAGCGGTTGCCGGGGCCGATTTCAGCAGGCTTGCAGGATAAATCGGGGCGGCGCATGCTACTCCGGTAAACTTACGGTTTTTCCATCCCGCCTGCATTTCCCATGACCCAAGACGAACTCAAGCAACTGGTCGGCCAGGCCGCCGCCGCCTACGTGAACGCCAACGTGCCCGAAGGCACCGTGATCGGTGTCGGCACTGGCTCGACCGCGAACTGTTTTATCGACGCACTGGCTGCCAACCGGCAACGCTACCGCGGCGCAGTGTCGAGTTCACTCGCCACCACCGCGCGTTTGCAATCGCAGGGTTTCAAGGTGTTCGACCTGAACGAAATCGACTCGCTGCCGGTGTACGTCGACGGCGCGGACGAGATCGACCACGGCGGCGCGATGATCAAGGGCGGCGGTGGAGCGCTTACGCGCGAGAAGATCGTCGCTTCGGTATCGGACGTGTTCGTGTGCATCGCTGATGCAAGCAAGCGCGTCGACGTACTCGGCCACTTTCCGCTGCCGATCGAAGTCGTGCCGATGGCGCGTACCGCGATCGGCCGCCGCGCGACGGCGCTCGGCGGCGTGCCGGTGGTGCGCGTGACGAAAGAGGGTGTGCCGTTCATCACCGATAATGGCAACGAGATTCTCGACGTGAAAGGTCTGCGGATTAGCGACCCGGGCACGCTTGAGGCGCACATCAATGCATGGCCAGGCGTCGTGACAGTCGGGCTGTTCGCAGGACGCGGTGCGGACCTGTGCCTGCTTGGCACCGACACAGGCGTCGAGACAATCACCTACCCGAAGCGCTGAATCTACCGTTAAGCGGCGCCGTCCCCCATCGCGGAGGGCGGTGTCGAGCAGACGCTCACTCTTTCTCCCTTCCAACGCTCGCTAATCGTGGGCTGTCGCGCGTCGAACGTGGTCGCGCGCACGCACGTCACGTGATGTTCCCCTTAAACTGATTCGCGTGGTCAAAGACCGTTCCAGGGTTCGCGATCATGAACGTGGCGATCGTGCACGCGTCGCTCGTCGCCGGCGGCGCGGGGTCCATGGCAACAGGCAGTCGCTGTTCGTCCCGAATGTCGTCACGCATACACCAACACGCTTTGGACAAGGAAAATCGAAGCTCATGAACGCCAACCGCCGTTCGGGGCGACTCCCCGATATCGCTGAAACTTGGGCTGCACTGCAGCAAAAGGTGTTTCTTAAGCCGATTCGCAATGTGAACGATTACCAGCAGATGACGCTGCTCGCCAACGGGCTGGCAGATCAGATCAATAGCGACGATGATCCGCTTGCGGATCTGTCCGGGATCGTCGCCGATTTGATCAGGGCTTGGGAAACGCGCAACGTTACCGTCCCTGAGGCGGAACCCCGTGAGGTACTGCGCCATCTGTTGGAGACGCACGGGCTAAAGCAAAAGGATCTGGCTGACATCGCGTCGCCGCCGCTGATTAGCGATATTCTCGCGGGGCGCCGTGCCATCAGCAAGAATGTCGCAAAGGCGTTGGCGGCGCGGTTTCATAAGGATGTCAGCGTTTTCCTGTGAGGTCTTAAACGGCCTGATGGAGCCGCGGAAGACATTCACAGAACTTGAGTCACTCAATTCAACGATAAGCAGCAGTATTGCACGCAAGCGTGATGGCGATGTGTCGGGGTGCCACGCGTCACGCTAGCGTTAGCGCATCTTGCTCCTCGTTTGAACAAGCACTGGATATAACTGCATCCCCAAAACAACCTGTGCTGGGACGCCTGTGAAAACGACCTTCTATGGGCTGGACTTATTGCGCTTCGGGCTCGCGCTGTATCTGATGGTTTTCCATACGGTTTATCTCAATCCGCAAAGCGAAGATTTGCCGTTCAGGGATCTGCTCGATCTCGGTAGCTTCGCAACCAGCACATTCTTTCTGTTATCGGGGTTTATTCTCGCCCACGTCTATTTCGGTGGAGAAACCGCCGAACTGAAAGGCGGCACACGCGCCTTTTTCGTTAAGCGGCTCACTAATCTTTATCCGATCCACTGGATATCGCTCGCATTGTTCCTTGCGGTGGGCGTGGCAGGCGCGAATCCGATCAACCGGTTCGCACTGGAATCTCTCGACGGCCAGGCAGGCGGCTTCGTTTATCTCGGTCCATTGGCCACCTGGGCAAACGTAGTGCTAACTGTGCTGATGCTGCATACGTGGAACCCGCTATATGAAGTACTCAATCCGCCTTCATGGTCACTGTCGGCACTACTTTTTTTCTACTTGTGCTTTCCGTGGCTGACTCCACGGTTGCTTGCCCTTAGACGTAAAGGAATGGCTCTCGCCGTGGTGTGGGTTGTGTACCTGATACCGCCAGTGCTCTTCGCCGCCATGCAATGGTATGGCCCGGCAGCGGTCGGATTTATCACGAGCAATCCGCTTGTGCGCTTGCCTGAGTTCGCAGCGGGCATCCTGCTTTGCGGGCTTTATCGCGCGGGACAGATGCAGTGGCTCGTTGCGACGCGGCTCCGTACGGGCGCGACGCTGTTGTTTGTGCTTCTGTGCGCGACTTTCGCTTCGCTGTTGTTCGCGCGCCATTCGTTCGCGGCGCAATACATACTCCACAACGGCGCGCTGATGCCCGCAGAAATGGCGCTCATTGTCGTCTGCGCCGGGTGCACGGTGCCTGAGCGCTGGTCGCGGCTCGCCGCCACGCTCGGCAATTCCGCGCTGTCGATCTTCGCGATTCACCTGCCGATTTATATGGTTTTCGTAAAAATTGAAAAGCTGTATGGCCTCGGCATGAGTCCACTCGAATGTGCACGTCAATTGGCGGCTTGTATTCACGCATCGCGCGACGTCACGCCGGGTTTCGCGGCGTATCCACTCTATATGCTGGTTTGCGTGGTCGCCGCCATACTGTTTCAGGAGCGTGTGGTGGTGCCGCTGCGCAACGCCTTGCGCGGACGGCTATTACGCGGCGCGCCGCCGCGTGGTGCCCGTGCGGCGGACCTCGGGAAGCCGGAGCAAGCGCCGGGCAGGTAGACCGGACCGCAGGCAGTTGCCGATCTGGTTGCCAGCCGCGATGGGGACAGTGAAGCGCAGTCCTTAGCTCGCATCCGTTTGCAATGCTGCCTCATTGGTAGCATGGGTGGTTTCGGGCAGGACGTCATCGCGCTGCGATGCGTTTTCAGCCTCGAGTCCAATGTAATGGCGAATCACATTGCGCGTAATTCGCTGCACGACGAAATTGCTCTTTGCCGTGCTGTCCATCAGAACGCGGGGCCAGTCGGTCGTACCGACGTTGAAGACTTCCCCCGAGCTGCGGCGACCGCCCTGCATTTGTAGACGGAAGGTGCCTATCGCGCCCGCGCCGCCCATCTCCCAGCCGGTAAGCTTCTTCGTGACTGCGAGCGTCTCGAAGCCGTCGTGAGGCTGTCCAGGTGGCACGCCGTCGACCTCGTAGCCGACGAGACGGTCCTCGGCGCCGAAGGTCTCATCCTTTCTCAGTTCCGTGCCGGCGAATACCCAGTGCTCGGGGCGCCGGACCGTAAAGCCGATCGCTTCACGCTCGCGCTTGACCCAGCGGCGACGCCAGCGCGACCACTCGCCCCAGTGACCGCCGCCGTGGTTATAAGTCAGCCCGATCAGATTGCTTTCGTTGCCGCTTACCCGCGGGTCCGCATTGAGCTTCTCCTTCAGCAACTCCCAGTCTTCCGCGAGTTTGTGCATTTCAGTAACCTGACCCGTGTCTGCGCCGGTGAACCGGACGGGCCGATAGCAGGTGTTGCCGCTGAATACGGCGAGGTTGCCCCCTTGGGCGATGAAGCGCGTCACATGTTCGCGCATCTCCTCGCTCCAGTATTCATGGTGGCCCACGCTCAGCATGCAGCGATAGCGCGTCAGATCGAGCGCGGTCGCGCTGTGCAGATCCAGGTCGGTATAGAAGTCGCACGCCAGGCCTTCTTTGCGAAGCCAGCGAATAAACTTCGCGTCCCAGTGGGTGAACTGCTGACGCGTGGAGCGGGTGTCGTACGGGTCGACCGGTTCTCCGAGTCGCGCGCCGAGTCCACCACCCGGACGCCGCAGGCTTACCTTCGTCGCGGGCCGGTAGCGGTGGACCCGGTCGAGATAGAAGCTGCCGCCGCCCGTCGAGTTGTATGCGTGATACGTTGCGGTCGGAATGATGTAGGCGAGCGGCGCCGTAGGCGTACGCGGACGCGCGATGACAAGTGCCATGCTGTCGCTGGCGGGCCGCGCAGCGAATACGGACTGGTGCGCTACGCAGTAGCGTCCGAGTTCGGAAGTTGGCTTGCCGTCCGCCTCGACCTCGTAGGCGATCACCACGTAGGCGCCGCTGTGCAGTGTGGGCGTATTCGGCTTGATCGTGACGGTTGGCCAGTTCCAATCTTTGTCGAACGGCATGGACGTGCTGTTGCCTGCTGACTCGAACATATACTTGCCATCTATCAGATTGCCCGTCACATCGTGCGTGCCCGTGACGATCACGCCGCACAGACTCGTGAGCAAATCGTCGTCCTGTTGCTGATAGATGGCGATACTAAAGCGGCGATTCGGCTGCACGGCCAGTTCAAAGCATGCACCAGCGGTAAAGCTCGGGTGAATCGGATAGATCTGCATGCTCGCTTCCCTCGCGCGAATGTGCTGGATGGGCCGCCAGCGGATGGACGGCCGTTCAAGGCCTGAGCGGCGTAAAGGTGTGATTTGTTTGGCCTGCTTCAGGAGCCTTATACGAAGCCTCATACGAGACGAAGCCTCATACCTCCGTAATGAGCATACCAATACGAAAGAAATCCGGATGTACGGCGACGCACGATGACAGGCGTAAGACAGCGAGCGCGGCACCGCCCAAACTGATGCTGACTGTTCACGAAGGCGGAATATGACTGGCCGTTACGCCGACGCAGGTGCAGCATTGCCTGCTTCTTCGGGCGCGGCGATCGCGTGCCGCAACGCGTTGGCGAAATGAGCTGACAGGAGTGCGGCAGTGCGATACACCACAGAACTCACCTTCTAATTAGCCTACAGTCTAGCCTCAATGGGCCAGAATCGCTTCCTCCAGCGCTTTAGTGCGCCAGCTTGAGACGGGGAAGACTGGGAAGCGAAGGCGCCCCTCGCGAAAACGAAGTGTCTGAAGGCAATTGTTTATGACGACTCCCATCCGCAAGACGCTGCTTTATCTGATTCTCATCCAGGGAGGCAATTACATCGTACCGTTGCTGATGCTGCCGTATCTCGGCCGTGTACTCGGCGTAAGAGAGTTCGGTGTGCTGGCCTTATGTCAGGCGGTTACGCAGTATCTGGTTCTGCTAACAGATTATGGTTACAACTTCACGGCAACGAGACTCGTGTCTGTCCGGCGCAACGATCCGCAGGGGCTGGCCGAGGTCTACATAAGTACTACGTCGGCGCGGCTCGTGCTGGTTGTGTCAGCGCTCGTGTTGATGGTTGCGGGTGTCCTGCTGGTTCCAGACCTCGGGCAGCATGTCGGCGTGCTGGCGGCGCTCTTCCTTGGAGTTGTGGCTAACGCTCTGACGCCGATATGGTTGTTTCAGGGACTTGAACGCATGCGCGCGCTGGTGTTGCCGACATTCCTTTCCCGGCTCATCGGCCTGGCATTTGTGTTCCTGTTGGTGAGGGGTCCAGGGGATGCCGCCCTGGCCGCACTCGGAGTGAGCCTCGGTAACGTCTTGCTTGCGGTTTGTTCGCTGTGGATCTTACGCCGTGACCGGCTCGTGAAACTGGTCGGTACATCTATCAGGATGATTATCGAATCGCTGAAGGACGGTTTTCCGTTGTTTCTTTCCTTCGTCCTGGTCAGCTTCTACGTGAACTTCAATTCGATCCTGCTGAATTATTTTCACGGTCCGGAGGTAGTAGGGCAGTTCGCGATGGCGGACAAGATCCGGATTGCAGCACAGGCCATGTTTATGGTGATCAGCCAGGCCTTTTATCCGCGCATCAGCCAATATCATGCGACTGACCCGCAGGCGGCGCGGCGCCTGATGCGAATGGCGATGATTGCCGTCTTCTCGACCTCGATTGGTCTGTTTATCGGCATTGAGTTGCTGGCAGAGTGGGGAATCGAGACATGGATTGGCCCGCAGTTTCGTTCGTCCATTCCTCTCTTGAAGCTTGAGGCGGTATTGCCGCCGATCATCAGCGTCGCCGTCGTATTCGGCGATCTCGGACTGCTCGCTCAAGGGCGGGCGCGGTCCCTCACGAACGTATTCCTCGGCGCTACGGTACTGCATCTTCTCTACGTGGTTCCACTCACCCGCTATGGAGGTGCCGAGGGGACGATCATGGCCGTGATCTTGACCGAAGTCGCCGGCGCAGTGGCATTCGTGTGGCTGTATTTTCGCGACGGCAGCTTGCCTGTCGAGGCGCGGGCCTAATGCCGGGTGCTTTGATGGTCGGCGAAAGACGGGGTGCGTCGACACCGCTTGAGGTGCGGCACGGGGTTTATAAAAAGGTCCAAACGGGGTGCGTTATGCCAACTTTTTCCATCATTGTCCCGGCCTACAATGTGCAGGACTATATCGAGGAAGCGCTGACGAGTATCGCGGGACAGTCGTTTGCCGATTTCGAGGCGATTATCGTGGACGACGGGTCCACGGACGCCACGGGCGCGATTGTACAAGCCTTCTGTGCAGGCGACTCCCGCTTCAGATATATCCACCAGCCAAACCGTGGGCAGTCCACTGCGCGCAATGTGGGCACGGCAGTCGCGAGCGGCACCTATCTGTATTACATGGATAGCGATGACATCATCGACGCGGACACGCTGGACCTCTGCTATCGGGAATTTACCAGGCAAGAAATTGACGTGGTCATGTTCGAGGCCTCGGCCTTTCCGGTCGACGCGCCAACGTACAAGCGGGAAGAGAACGGCTACCTGCGACCACTGGGAAAATCGCTCCTATGGTCGGAGGAATTTGTCATCGAGTCGCTGCGCCAGAAGCGATACTTCGTATCGCCATGTTGCCTGATCGCACATCGCTCGGCTGTTGGGGAGCTGCGCTTTATCGACGGCATCGTGTATGAAGATAATCATTTTTTTGTGGCCTTGCTGCTGGAGAAAAGGCTAAGGGTTGGCGTGCTGAACCAAAGGCTATTCAAAAGGCGGTTGCGGTCGAACTCCACCATGTTCGAGAAGAAAACGCTCCACCATTACAACAGCATGTATCGGCTCGTTTACGAAATGTCAGAGTTGTCGTTTGGTGCGCTCGAATCACCGGAGCGCGAGAAGATAAGGAACAAAATCATGGGCAAGACGCTGGGCGATCTGCACTTTGCCAGCTCGCTCGTCGGTCCTGACATAAAGATGAGAATAATGAACCTGGCTGCTACGTGGCATGTCGCGACCCATATTTCACTCCGGTTATTCACGGCCAAACGCCTTCTGCTTGCGCTGGTGCCCGAAATCTACAGACTCCAGACGCAGGCACGATTCAACCGGTTAATACATCGCTGAAAGAGGATGTTCGTGTGCTGATCGCTGGCGCGATGTCCGCATCCGCCGATCGGACCGATTGTTATGGGTTCGGTCTCGAACAGACAACGAACCGCCGTTTGCTTCCTAATACTTACTAATCCTTACGTCGTGTGCGCTGCGTTCCTGGAGACGTCGGCGTTGATGCACGCGTGGAGTCTGAAGCTTCTAAAGTTGTGAACAATTATATTGGGGAGGGCAACATGAGGCGTCTGGAAGCCGACGTGGGTGTCGGTGCTGCACCGATCGCGACGGAGCCGGTTTACCGTCCTTCGCCGGAACGCACTGCAGCGTCGCAAATGAGTGCGTTTACGGTTGCCCTGCAGGCGCATTGTGGCGAGACGCCGGGAGACTACCCGGCCCTCCACGCGCTGTCGGTAGCGCAGTACAGGACGTTCTGGCGGTGTTTCGTCGAGTGGTGCGAGGGTCTTGACTATGCCGGCGAGCCAGAACCCGTGTGTGTCGGGGACGAGTGCGAATCTGCCACGTTCTTTCCGCAACTCGAACTGAACTATGCCGACAACCTTCTGAAAGAAACCCCGACGTCGGCGCACGCATACGCAGTGACGGCATGTCATGCGGACGGCCGGCGCGTGCGCATGACACGCGCTGAATTGCGCGAACGCGTCGCGCGTCTTGCCG